>JAKOSQ010000284.1 GCA_029777215.1 Bacillota bacterium | reverse complement strand
GGAACGGCCATAATCGCGCCGGTGCCGTAGGTCGAAAGGACGTAGTCAGAGATAAAAATCGGAATTTCGCTGCCGGTGACGGGGTTGATGCCCGCGACGCCCTCGAGCTTCACGCCGGTCTTCTCCCTGACGAGTTCGGTGCGCTCAAAATCGGACTTGCGCGCCGCTGCCTCCTGATAGGCGCGGACGGCGTCGATGTTCGTGAGCTTGTCCTCCCACTTTTTGAGAAGCTCATGCTCCGGGGACATGACCATGTAGGTGACGCCAAAGAGCGTGTCCGGGCGGGTGGTGAAAACGAGCAGCGGCTCGCCGGCGGTCGTGCCGAAGGAGACCTCCGCGCCGACGGAACGGCCGATCCAGTTTTTCTGCTGGATCTTGACACGCTCGATATAGTCGACCTCGTCGAGGTCGTCGATCAGGCGCTCGGCGTACTCAGTGATCTTGAGCATCCACTGGCTCTTTTCCTTGCGGACGACGGGCGCGCCGCAGCGCTCGCAGACGCCGTTGACGACCTCCTCGTTGGCGAGCACGCACTTGCAGCTCGTGCACCAGTTGACGGGCATGGAGGTCTTGTAGGCGAGGCCGTGCTTGAACATCTGGATGAAGATCCACTGTGTCCACTTGTAGTAATCGGGGTCGGTCGTGTTGACGACGCGGTCCCAGTCAAAGGAAAAGCCGAGCATCTGGAGCTGGTCCGTGAAATGCGCGATGTTGGTCGCGGTCACGTCCGCCGGATGCATGTGGTTTTTGATGGCGTAGTTTTCGGTCGGCAGACCGAAGGCATCGAAGCCGATGGGGAAAAGAACGTTGTACCCCTCCATGCGGCGCTTGCGCGCGATGATGTCCATCGCGGTGTAGGGGCGCGGATGGCCGACGTGCAGGCCCTGTCCGGAGGGGTACGGGAACTCGACGAGCCCATAGAATCTGGGCTTCTCGGAGCCGTTTTCGGCGGCGTAGAGTTTTTCATCCAGCCAGGTTTTCTGCCATCTTTTCTCGATCGCTGTAAAATCGTACTTCATTGTTTTTTCAATCCTCTATTCGGAAAGGGGCGCAGTGCGCCCCCTGTTTTCTTATCTCTTTCCGACAAGCTCGGTGACGTCGATCTCGGCGGCGTCCGACCAGAGTCGTTCGAGGTCGTAGAACTTGCGCGTCTCCTCCATGAAGACGTGGAGAACAACGCAGCCGTAGTCCAAAAGGACCCAGCCGCCGGCGCGGTAGCCCTCCTTGTGGAGGACGCGCTCGCCCTTTTCCTCCATCTTTGCCTCGACCTCGTCCGTAAGGGACTTGATCTGGGTGGTGGACTTGGCCGTGCAGATCACGAAGTAGTCCGCGATCACGGAAACCTTGTCGATCTTTAAAAGTTTGATGTCGCTGCCGATCTTGTCGGCAAGGATGCCGACGATCGTTTCAGCCATCTGCTGAGAATTCATCATATGCTGTGAACCTTCCTTTCGTTTGGTGCAGGGCGGCCGCGCGCTCAGCTTCTTCAGCCTTTGTTGACAAAGAAGGAGTTGACGCCGCCGGCGACCTCGCCGCCGTTCGTCACCGCGTAGTTTGCCGCTGTGACTGTGTACTGTCCCGATTCCGGACGGAGCTGGTAGAGGATATTGCAGTCCTCCTTGGTGATCGGCGTGTCCGTCGGATTGAGATAGGTGTTGACCATGGTGATCCAGTCGTCGACATTGATCGAAACATAGGAGAGGTTTCGGATCATGCAGCCGGTGTTCGGCAGGGTCATGAAGCTGATGTCTTCGATCGACATCTTCATGAATTCCTTGGCGTACCACTGCATGTTGCCGTAGCTGAGGTCCGTGTCGGCGTTGTCGAGGATGATTTTCGCCGCCGGCAGGAGCTTGTTCCAGTTGCCGAGCTGCAGCCACTG
>JAKOSQ010000283.1 GCA_029777215.1 Bacillota bacterium | reverse complement strand
GTGCTCCCGCAGCGCCTGCTGAAAACGTTTTTTTCCGGTCGGGTTCAGACGCTCGCCGACGATCAGCGGCTCCGTCACGGGCACAAAGCGCGTGGCGCTGCAGACACAGGTCTCCGCCGGCACGGCGCGCGCGGAGCGCTTTTTTCCCCGCATCGCCGCCGCGAGCGCGCGGATATAGCCGGGGTCGGTCCCGCAGCAGCCGCCGACGTATTTGACGCCGAGGGCGGCACAGGCGGACATCTCCGAGGCAAATTCCTCCGCCGTAACGTCGTAGTGTCCGTCGCGCGCGTCGGGCAGACCCGCGTTGGCCTTGACGATGAGCGGTAAGTCCGTCACAGAGCCGATGCGCTCAATGACGGGCATGAGCTGCTTCGGCCCCAACGAGCAGTTGACGCCGAGCGCGTCGACGCCGAGGCCGGCAATGGTCACGGCGAAGCTCTCCGCGAGACAGCCCGTGAAGCTGCGCCCGCCCTCTTCAAAGGACATGGTCGCAAAGACCGGCAGCGCGCTGTTCTCCTTCGCTGCCAGCACGGCGGCGCGCAGCTCCTGCAAATCGGAAAAGGTCTCAAAAGCGACGAGGTCCGCCCCGGCGTCCTCGCCTGCGCGCACGATCTCGCGGAAAATGTCGTAGGCCTCGTCAAAGCCGAGCGTCCCGGACGGGGAGAGAAGCTCGCCGATGGGTCCGACGTCGAGCGCGACAAGGGCGCGTCCGTCCGCCGCCCGCTTTGCAGCCTCGACGGACGCGGAGACGATCTCCGCGACGCCGTGCCCGCTGTCCGCGAGCTTTTTCCGGTTCGCGCCGAAGGTGTTGGCGTAGAGAATTTTGCTCCCCGCATCGAGATAGGCGCGGTGAATGGCCTCGAGCGCGTCCGGGTGCTCAAGCGTCCAGACCTCCGGGTGCACGCCGATGGGCAGCCCGGCCTTTTGCAGCCGGGTCCCCATCGCGCCGTCTAAAAGGACGAATTCGTCCCCTGTCATTTTTTCAAAGAATGTGCCCATAGCAGGTCACCCCGTTTTTTCGGAATTTGCAGGTCTCAAAGGCGGCGCAGCTCTCGCAGCCGACCTCGCGGTGCTTCTGCGGCCGGTCGGCAACGCCGATGAGCGCGGTCACGCTCTTGCGCGGCAGCAGAAGGTCGCTGCCCGTCGCGGTCACGCCGATCTTCCGCGCCGTGTCGAGGTCGGCGCAGAGCGGCCTTTGCAGATTGAGCGGTAAGTCCTCGTAGCCGGGCGAAAAGCGGTCGGTTAGGAATTTTCCCGCGAGCCGCCCGCGCAATTCGTCCTCGATCTGGTCGCAGAAACTCTCAACCGCGCTGCTCGCGCAGGCGTCAAGCGTCAGGGCAAAGGCCATGTCGCGCAGCTCCCAGCGGCGGATGAGGCCGTCGACCCCGCTGCCGAGCGTCGCGCAGAAAAGGCAGCACTCCGAGCACTCGCGCAGCAGCTCCGCGGCGGCCCGGCCCGGGAGCGCGAAGCTTGTCCCCGCGAGTATCGGCGTCTCCCCGTGCGCGACGGCGCAGATCTTTTCGACGTGCTTCGGCCTCGCCGCCTCCAGAACAAGCGCGGCGGCGCGCCTCAGTTCCGCGAGCGCTTCGCCGTCCGGCGCGCCCGTGCAGCCGAGATAGCGATAAGTCTCTTCAAAATCGACGCGGATATCCACGCTGACCACCTCCCTTCGCGCCTGAGTTTCCTATAAAAGCAGTATATATCACTTCAGTGCGCTTGTGAAGCAAAGAATTTGCCAGCGCGCCGATTTGTCAGTTTCGGCGCGTTTTGATTGACAATTGGGGCCGG
>JAKOSQ010000282.1 GCA_029777215.1 Bacillota bacterium | reverse complement strand
TGAGTACACAACGCAGGTGCGCGAGGCCTATCAGGCCCAGATCGACATCGAGCAAAACCAGATCATGAAATTTTTCACGGTCATCACGACGGTCTTTCTCCCGCTGACGCTGATCGTCGGCTGGTACGGCATGAACTTCAAGATGCCGGAGTACGAATGGGAGTGGGGCTACGCGACCGTGATCGCGCTGAGCGTGTTCATCGTCGTTGCGAGCATCGTGATCTTTAAGAAGAAAAAATGGTTTTGATAAAAAAATGCGCCGTCCGCAGACGGCGCATTTTTTTGTTTTCTCAAAGCGACTTTTCCAGCCGCTCGCGGATGGCGGCGATGAAGTCTTTGCTGTTGACCTTTTGGACGTCCTTGCGCTCGCAGAGCAGCGCGAGGTCGCCGGTCATGACGCCGTCCTCGACCGTCTGGAGACAGGCGGCCTCGAGCTTGTCGGCAAAGGCCGTCAGTGCGGGGACGCCGTCAAGCTCGCCGCGCTTTCTCAGCGCGCCGGTCCAGGCGAAGATCGTCGCGATCGGGTTCGAGCTCGTCTCCTCGCCCTTGAGGTGTTTGTAATAGTGGCGAGTGATGGTCCCGTGCGCCGCCTCATATTCAAAACAGCCCTCGGGCGAAACGAGCACGCTCGTCATCATCGCGAGCGAGCCGAAAGCGGTCGATACCATGTCGCTCATGACGTCGCCGTCGTAGTTCTTGCAGGCCCAGATGAAGCCGCCCTCGGAGCGGATGACGCGCGCGACCGCGTCGTCGATGAGCGTATAGAAATATTCAATGCCGGCGGCCTCAAATCTGGCCTTGTATTCCTTCTCGAAGATGTCCGCGAAGCGGAGCTTGAAGGTCTGGTCGTACTGCTTGGAGATGGTGTCCTTCGTGGCGAACCAGAGGTCCTGCTTCGTCTCGAGCGCGAAGTCAAAGCAGGCGTGGGCGAAGGAGTCGATGGAGCTGTCCTTGTTGTACTGCCCCTGCAGCACACCGGGGCACTCATAGTCGTAGATCGTCTTGCGGAAGCTCTCGCCGTTTTCGCCGGTGAACAGCAGCTCTGCCTTGCCCTTGCCGGGGACGCGGTACTCGGTGGCCTTGTAGATGTCGCCGTAGGCGTGGCGGGCGATGGTGATGGGCTTTTTCCATGTCTTGACGTAGGGCTTGATGCTCGCGGTCATGATGGGCGCGCGGAAGACGGTGCCGTCCAGAATTGCGCGGATGGTGCCGTTCGGGGACTTCCACATCTCCTTGAGCTTGTATTCCTCGACGCGCTGGGCGTTCGGCGTGATCGTCGCGCACTTGACGCCGACGCCGTACTTCTTGATGGCGTTCGCGGCATCGACCGTGACCTGATCGTCCGTCTCGTCGCGGTGCGGGAGGCCGAGGTCGTAATACTCGGTGTTGAGCTCGATGAACGGGCACAGCAGCTCGTCTTTTATCATTTTCCAGAGGATGCGGGTCATCTCGTCGCCGTCCATCTCGACGAGCGGCGTTTTCATCGGAATTTTGTCCATAGTTCTCTCCTTATTTCTTCCGCGCGGCATACCAGTTCATAAGGCAGCCGCGGAGGATAATGTCTTTTTCGTCGGCGGTGAGACCGGCGAGGTGCAGCGTGAGGTCGAAAACGCCCTTTTCGGTGACGGCCTTCGCGGGGATGTCGGTCTTGCCGCTCTCGACTGCGGCGCGGACGTTCGGAACGTAGACCCAGTCGCCGCATTCATAGGGGAAGGCTTCGTTTTCGTCGATGGTAAACGGCAGCATGCCCCAGTTGATGCAGTTTGAGCGGTAGCGCTTGGTCGCGAACTCATGGCAGATGTTCGCGCCGCCGCCTAGCACGCGCTGGCAGGACGCGGCCTGCTCGCGGGCAGAGCCGTCGCCGGGCTTGTTCGCGAAGATGACGCTGGAAACGCCGGTCTTTTGGAGCTCGGCATCCGTCAGGCCGAGGGCCTTCGACACCTTTGCCAGTTCGTCGGGCGTCTGCCCTTCTCCCCTCGCCTGCTCGATGGCGGCGATCGCCTTCGCTCTGCCGACATACTCGGGGTCGCGGCGGGAGAGCGCGAAGGACGCGAGCTTCAAGGGATTCGAGCGGTAGGAGGAGGTTTCACCCGAGGGGATCAGCTCGTCGGTGGTCGTGACGGGGTCGCGCAGGACGCTTGCGAGGCGCAGCAGCGCATTTTCCGGCAGCGCCGGAATCTTCGGCCACTCGGCGATGTTCGGACCCATTTTGAGCTCGACCGTCGGGTCGGGCTTTCCGAAGCCGACGTAGACGCGCTTTTCGTAGACCGTGCCGTCAAAGGCATATTTGTGCGCGGGCGGCTCTTTATAGTCGATGTCCGCGGCGCTCGTGAGGACGCCGCCGTTTCTTGCGGTCGCGGCGATGGAGCGCGCGTCCATGAGCATAACGCCCGCGATCTGGCCGTCCATGGGCTTGGAGCCCTCGCGGTTCGGGAAGTTGCGCGTCGTGTGGCGGATGGACAGGGCATTGTTCGCCGGGACGTCCCCCGCGCCGAAGCACGGGCCGCAGAAGCAGGATTTGAAGAGCGCGCCGCTCTCCATGAGGCTCTGCTGCACACCGTTTTTGATGAGTTCAAGGTTCACCGGGATGCTGGGCGGGTAGACGGAGAGCGAAAACGCGCCGCTGCCGACGGACCGGCCCTCCAGAATCGCGGCGGCCTCGGCGATGTTGTCGTACATGCCGCCGGAGCAGCCCGCGATGACACCCTGATCGATGCGGAGCTGCCCGTCCACGACCTTGTCGGTCAGGTGCAGGCGCTCGCCGCCCGCGAGGGACTTTGCGGCGTCGATCTCTACCTGACGCAAAATGTCGCCGGGGTTTGCCTGCAGCTCGCGGATGGTGACAGCCTTCGAGGGGTGGAAGGGCAGCGCCGCCATTGGCTCGACGGTGGAAAGGTCGATCTCGACCATCGCGTCGTAATACGCGCCGTAGTCCGGCGCGAGCTTTTTGTAAGCCTCCGGTCTGCCGTGCGCCAGGAAGTATTCCCCGACCTTCCCGTCCGTCTCCCAAACGGAGGAGAGGCAGGCCGTCTCTGTGGTCATAACGTCGATGCCGATGCGGAAATCCATCGGCAGAGATGCGATGCCGGGGCCGGCGAACTCCAAAACCTTGTTTTTGACAAAGCCCTTGTCATAGACAGCGCCGCACAGCGCAATCGCAACGTCGTGCGGGCCGACGCCGTGCGAAGGCTTGCCCGTCAGCCAGACGAGGACGACGTCCGGGCGCCTGACGTCATAGGTGTTCTCCAGAAGCTGCTTTACGATCTCCGGGCCGCCCTCGCCGACGCCCATCGTCCCCATCGCGCCGTAGCGCGTGTGGGAATCGGAGCCCAGCACCATGCGTCCGCAGCCGGAGAGGGCCTCGCGCGCGTACTGGTGGATGACGGCGACGTTCGCGGGGACGTAGATGCCGCCGTATTTCTGCGCGGCGGAAAGGCCGAAAACGTGGTCGTCCTCGTTGATGGTCCCGCCGACGGCGCAGAGGCTGTTGTGGCAGTTCGTGAGCACATACGGCACCGGGAAGTGCTCGAGTCCGCTGCCCTTCGCGGTCTGGATGACGCCGACATAGGTGATGTCGTGCGAAATGAGGCTGTCGAAGCGGAGGGCGAGGTTCGCCTCGTCCCGCGACTTGTCGTGCGCCTTTAAAATGTGATAGGCGATGGTCTTTTTGCGGCCCTCAGTCTCGTCGCCGGGCTGCGCCGGGACGGGCACGCCGTTTTTGAGGACAACGCCTGTTTCTGTCAGTTTTATCATAAGCTTCAACCTTGTTCGTGTATTCGTGAGTATCGTCTTAATAGTATAAACTTAAATCGCTAAATTGGCAAGACGTTTGCATGAGGAATGATTTTAATTGCAAAAATATATAAAACCGCCCCCGCTTTTCCCCGCCTGTTCGTCTGTTTTTGCATAATCTTAAAATGCATCTTGCATAAGTGCGGCCGCTTGTGTATAATTGGCAGTATAAATCACTCTAACCTGCAAGGAGGGCTTTCTTTGGACATCACACGCGACGTTCTCAAGGGCTATGTCACCGAGCTCTGCGGAGACATTAAGGATACGTATACGATCGACAGTTCCCAGTACGCGCACCACATGATCAAGCGCGGCCTGCGCAACGAGGACGGCACCGGCGTCATGGCGGGCGTCACGCGCATCGGCTCCGTGCAGGGCTACTACATGCAGGACGGCGGCCGCGTCCCCATCCCCGGCAAGCTCTACTACCGCGGCATCGACGTTGAGGACATCATCAAGGTCCACGTCGCGGACGGCACCTTCGGCTACGAGGAAGTCAGCTACCTGCTGCTCATGGGCAAGCTCCCGAACGCGCAGCAGTTCGAGCAGTTCAACACCATTTTGGCCAAGGCGCGGACGCTGCCGCCGGACTTCACGGAGGACATGATCCTCAAGGCCCCGTCCCGCAACATCATGAACAAGCTCGCGCGCAGCGTGCTGGCGCTTTACTCCTACGACGACAACCCGGACGACACCTCGATCGAGAACATCGTCCGCCAGTCCATCGAGCTCATCGGGCGCTTCACGATCATCGTCGCCAACGCCTACGCCGTCAAGCGCC
>JAKOSQ010000281.1 GCA_029777215.1 Bacillota bacterium | reverse complement strand
GCGCGACGGTCGTTTTCATCGCCACCTATCTCTTCGTCTACCACGGTCCCGCCTCGAAGCTCTTGACCTGGCTTGCCGACCACGTCCTCAAAAACTGCGATCTCGACACGCTCGTCGCCTACCGGGATGCGCACCCCATGAAAAAAGCGAAAAGGGCATAAAAAAATGCGCTGCGGAACAAAAGTTCCGCGGCGCAGCCGTTTTTTTACTGGGCAATTTTCGCCACGCCCGGCGTGAGCTCAAAATTCGCGTCGCCGAGGACGGCCTTGACCGTGAGGTGGAAGTATTCGCGATCCTCAAAGAGGTTGATCTCCGCGCCCTTCGGGCCGAGCTCGGTGGATTCGAGCAGGCGGACCTGCGGGCGCAGGACATTTTCGGAGAAGTTTTTCACGACGACGGCGGGCGAGCCGTCTGAGAGCTGGACGACCGTTCCGGCGGGATAGGCACAGACGATATGCATGAAGTTACCGACGAGGTCGCGGTCGAACTGGGCGTCCGACTTCGCGACGATGTATTCGATGGCCTGGTTCGGCAGCCACGCGCCGCGATAGCTGCGCTGGGAGGTGAGCGCGTCGTAGACGTCCGACACCGCGAGAATGCGGCCGAACATCGGGATGCGGGTGCCCTTGTAGCCGTAAGGGTAGCCGGTCCCGTCAACCTTTTCGTGGTGGGACTGCACGCCCTGCAGCACCTCGTGCGAGACGTTGAAGCACTTGCGCAGGCGCTCGACGCCCTTTTCCGGGTGCGTCTTGATGATGGCGAACTCGCTGTCCGTCACCGGGCCGTTTTTGTTGATGATCTGGATGGGGATGTCAACCTTGCCAATGTCATGCATTAGCGCGCACAGGCCGATGTCCTCGAGCCGGTTGCGCGTGATGCCCATTTCGTTGGCCATCAGGATCGAGAGGATGCCGACGTTGAGACTGTGGGAATAGGTATAACTGTCGTAGCCCTTGATCTCCATGATGTCGACGAGGTATTCATCGCGCCCGAGGACCTGATCGACGATGTTCTCGGCAATCTTTTTCGTGGCCTCGACCGCCTTGTAGGAGATGGCGGGCCGGGTGAGGTAGTCCGTATAGAGCTTGCGGAACTCGTTTGTGATCTGCTGGCGGACCTCTGGCTCCATGATGCAGGAAGGCTCAATGTCCTCGCTGCCGGCAAGCTCGACATAGACCCCGTCGATCCCGTGCTCCCGAAGCTTCTCGATGAGGGACGACGTGAGGACCTCGCCATTCTTGAGCAGGGAAAAATAGCCGATCGAAGAAGGGATGCTCTTTGCCAGCTTCATCCCGGGCTGCGCGTTATTCAAAGGGACGTAGATCAATCGGAGGAGCTCCTTTCTCGAATTTCCGGCGGCTTACGCCGGGACAGGATTCCCCAAAGTGGGCCTTTCGTTGGTTATATCCGACATTATAACCGATAAATTCACAGTCTGCAAGAGAAAAAACAAATTTTTGTTGACATAATGTCTGCTTTTGCAGATAATTACTCAATATTGAAATTTTAGCGCCGTTTCAGCACCCTCGGAGAAGTGGAGCTGGTAGTCGCTCGTGATGAAAACGGCAT
>JAKOSQ010000280.1 GCA_029777215.1 Bacillota bacterium | reverse complement strand
TCCACATCGAGTGCGAAATGGCCGCGCCCGGCTACGTCGTCGCGATGACCGGCATGCTCGATATGGACGAAAACCTCGACCGCTTCGCCGAGGCTCTGCGCGCGCTCGACAAAGAAATTCGCGCCACCGCGCCCAGGAAACCCTTCACCGCGCCCGCGATCCCGCCGCGCCGCCTCTCCGTGCGCGAGGCGCTCTCGCGCGAGGCCCGGGAGCTGACGCTGCGCGAGGCGCGCGGGAAAACCGCCGCCGAGTACGTCTGGGCCTACCCGCCCGGCGTGCCGCTCGCCGTCCCCGGCGAGGAGCTGACGGACGAGCTGCTGAAAAATCTGAGCATCCAGCGCGAGGCCGGCGTCAGTCTGCGCAGTACCTCCGGCGGAATGCCGAAGACCCTCCGCGTGGTCGAATAATGTCCCGCGCACTTGACAATTGGGGCAAATTATCATATAGTATTTGCAGTAATTTCAAAGGAGAAATCGCCATGAAAAGAATCAAAACGCTTGAGACCCGTGACCTCCAGAAGACCCTGAAGAACGGCGGCTGCGGCGAATGCCAGACCTCCTGCCAGTCCGCCTGCAAGACTTCCTGCGGCGTCGCGTACCAGGAATGCGAAAAGTGCAAATAAGCACCAGCAATCGACTCAAATGCTGTTCGGTTCTGCCGGACAGCATTTTCTCTTGAAAGGACAATATGACACATCAATATAAATTAAACGGATACAACATCGTGCTCGACGTCTTCAGCGGCTCGGTGCACGCGGTTGACGGGCTCGCCTATGACGTCATCGCCCTTTTCGAGGGCCACACGGAGGAGGAGATCGTCGCGGCGATGCTCGACAAGTACGCCGCCGACCCGGAGATTGACCGCGCCGAGATCGAAGCCTGCCTCGCGGACGTCCGCGAGCTGCGCGACGCCGGCAAGCTCTTCACCGAAGACTGCTACGAGGAGCACGCCTGTGACCTCAAAAACCGCAGCCGCGCGGTCAAGGCTCTGTGCCTCCACGTCGCGCACACCTGCAACCTCAACTGCGAATACTGCTTCGCCGCACAGGGCAAATACCACGGCGAGCGCGCGCTGATGAGCTTCGAAGTCGGCAAGCAGGCGCTCGACTTTTTGATCGCCAACTCCGGGAACCAGAAGAACCTCGAGGTCGACTTTTTCGGCGGCGAGCCGCTGATGAACTGGGACGTCTGCAAGCAGCTTGTGGCCTACGGCCGCTCCCGCGAGGCGGAGACCGGCAAGCGCTTCCGCTTCACGCTCACGACGAACGGCCTTCTCATCGACGACGACGTCATCGACTTTGCCAACCGCGAAATGAACAACGTCGTCCTCTCGCTCGACGGCCGCAAGGAGGTCCACGACGCCCTGCGCCAAACCGTCGGCGGCAAGGGGAGCTACGACACGATTGTCCCCAAGTTCCAAAAGTTCGTGGAAAGTCGCGGGGACAGAGAATATTACATTCGCGGCACCTACACCCATGCGAACACGGACTTCACGAACGACCTCTTCCACATGGCCGATCTCGGCTTCCGCCGCCTGTCGATGGAGCCGGTCGTCTGTGACCCCAAGGAGCCCTACGCGCTGACAGAGGAAGACCTGCCGGTGCTCATGGAGCAGTACGAAATTCTCGCGAAAGAAATGCTCAAGCGCGAAAGAGAGGGCCGTCCCATCGTCTTTTACCACTACATGATCGACCTCACCGGTGGCCCCTGCGTCTACAAGCGAATTTCGGGCTGCGGCAGCGGCACGGAATATCTCGCCG
>JAKOSQ010000279.1 GCA_029777215.1 Bacillota bacterium | reverse complement strand
GCCCGAAGACCCGCAGGGGCGGCGCGCCGATACTGCGATCAAAAGGAGGTATATCCTTGCTGCGATACATACTCAAAAGGCTCGGCCTCATGGTGGTGCTGCTCGTCGGCGTGTCGCTGATGGTCTTCCTCATCTCCCACCTCGTCCCGAGCGACCCTGCGGCCTCGAATCTCAGCCAGACCGCGCTCGCGGACCCGGAGATCGTCGCGGCCTACAATGCCAAGTGGGGCCTCGACCAGCCGCTCTACAAGCAGTACCTTATCTATATGGGAAACCTCTTCCACGGGGACCTCGGCACCTCCATCCGCACGGGCCGCCCGGTGCTCGACGATCTGAAGCAATATTTTCCCGCGACCTTTGAGCTCTCCGTCTTCGCGATGCTCTTTGCAATCGTCTTCGGCATCCTCTTCGGCGTCCTCTCGGCGGTGCACCAGAACAAGCCGACAGATCAGATACTGCGCGCCATTTCGGTCAGCGGCGTCTCGCTGCCGAGCTTCTGGTTCGCGCTCATCATGATGTCGCTGTTCTGCGACAAGCTCAAGTGGTTCCCCTCCGGCGGACGCATCGACCCGCGAGCGTTTTCGCCCACGGGCGGCACTGGTCTCTACATCGTCGACGCGATCTCGTGGGGCGACATGCCGATGCTTGCGAGCAGCTTCGCGCACCTCGCTTTGCCCGCCCTCGTCCTCGGCTTTTTCACGATGGGCCTCATCACGCGCCAGACGCGCTCAAACCTTCTCGAGGCCATGTCGCAGGACTACATCCGCACCGCGCGCTCGAAGGGCATGTCCCGCAGCCGCGTTGTCTGGAAGCAGGCCATGCCGAACGCCCTCATCCCGATCATCACGGTCAGCGGCCTCGGCTTCTGCAACCTGCTGGGCGGCATGGTGTTCGTTGAAAAGATCTTCTCCTGGCCCGGCATCGGTCAGTACGCCTATCTCGCCGCGACGACGCTCGACTTCCCCGCGATCTGCGGAGTTTCGCTGCTCATCGCCGCGACCTATGTCATCGTAAACCTTCTAATCGATCTGCTCTACTGCGTGATCGATCCGAGAATTCGCTATCAATAAGGGGGCGGCAGTATGAAAGAATTCAAGAGCCTCCTCAAACAGAAGAACTTCATGTTCAAGCTGGGCCTTTTCATCTGCGCCGCGTGGATCGTGATCGCGGTCTTCGCGCCGCTGATCGCGCCCTACGACCCGATCACGGACGTCGACGTCTTCCAGCGCTTCCAGGGCCCGAGCGGCACACACTGGTTCGGCACCGACAGCCTCGGGCGCGACGTGCTCTCCCGCGTCATCTACGGCAGCCGCATCTCGCTGACTGCCGGCGTCGTCACCGTCCTCATCTCGCTCGTCGTCGGCCTCCTTTTCGGCGGCATCGCGGGCTACGCGGGCGGCGCGGCGGACGACATTATGATGCGCTTTTCCGAGATGGTGCAGGCCTTCCCGCCGCTCATCCTCGCGATGGTCATCGCGTCGGCCCTCGGCCCGAACATCACGAACTCCGTCATCGCAATGGCGGTCATCTGGTGGCCGAACTACGCGCGCCTCACGCGAAGCATCGTTCTGTCCGTGAAGGAAAACGACTATGTCACCGCGAGCCGTGTCATCGGTGCCTCGCGCTTCCGCATCCTCACGCGCGAGATCCTGCCGAACAGCATCGGCTCCATGATCGTCATGTGCACGCTCGACCTCGGCAACGCGATTTTGATGTTCTCGGGCCTCTCGTTCCTCGGTCTCGGCGTGCGGCCGCCGGTCGCGGAGTGGGGCGCGATGGTCTCGGACGGCGTTGCGAACTTCAACTACTGGTGGAACGCCACGTTCCCCGGCCTCGCGATTTTCAGCATCGCCATTGGCGCGAACTTTGTCGGCGACGGCCTGCGCGACTATCTTGACCCAAGGATAAGAAAACAGGTATAATAACTGCGGGGGCGAGAGCCCCCGCACAGCTTTGTGCAACGAAGGAGAATGCTTATGAAAAAAATCGAACTCTCCGGCATCCCGAAAACGGGGCTGCCGCTCTATGAAATGCAGACCCTCGCGACGCTTGCCGGGCCGACCGGCGGCGTGTCCATGAGCTACATCACGCTCCTGCCCGGCAGGCGCGTGCCGACCGAGGGCTTTAGCTGCCACGACGCCGACGAATACTCGTTTTTCATCTCCGGCAGCGTCTACACCGAGGCTGGCGACTTCAAGGACGAGTGCAAGGCCGGCGACGGCACGCTCATCCCCCTGGGGGAAAAACACTGGTGCGAAAACCGCACGGACGAGCCCTGCACGATCGTCTGCGCGCTCGTGAAAAGAGGGGAATAAGATGCTCAACAAAGAACGCGCCGCGCGCGTGCGCGAAAACATGAAACGGGCGGGCCTCGATCAGATCGTCGTCTCGTCCACCGAGTCGGTCTTCTACCTCACCGGCATCTATGTGAAGCCGATGGAGCGCCTGCTGGCCCTGTACCTCACGTCCGACGGCGAGGCGACGCTCTATGCAAACGAAATTTTCGGGCTGGAGTCAACGCCGGACCTCCCTGTCGTCACGCACAGGGACGGCGAGGACGCTGTCCGCGACCTCGCAAAGGCCGTCCGCCCCGGTGTTCTCGGCATTGACAAATTCCTTTACAGCAAGTTTCTCATCGCGCTCATGTCCGCCCGCGCGGACCTGAAGCCCGCCCTCGGCTCCGCGCCGGTCGACCTCGCGCGCATGTGCAAGGACGAAGCCGAGCGCGAGGCCATGCGCCACGCCTCGAAGGTGAACGACAAGGTCATGGGCGAGATCCAGAAGCAGGTCCGGGCGGGCGCGGTCGAGAGCGAGCTTGCCGCCGAGGTCAATCGGCTCTACCGCGAAAACGGCGGCACCGCCGGCCCGCAGCTCGTCTGCTTCGGACCGAACGGCGCGGACCCGCACCACGGCGGGGACGAAACCGTCATCAAGCCCGGCGACAGCGTCATCTTCGACATCTTCGCCCCCGTCGGCCGCTACTGGTGCGACATGACGCGGACCGTCTTTTTCGGGAGCGTCAGCGAAAAGCAGCGCGAGGTCTATGAGCTCGTCCGCCGCGCGAACGAAGCCGCCGAGGCGAGAGCAAAGCCCGGCGTCCTCCTCTCCGAACTCGACGCGACCGCCCGCGGCGTCATCGCCGACGCCGGCTACGGCAAATATTTCACCCACCGTCTCGGCCACGGCTGCGGACTTGAGTGCCACGAGCCGCCCGACGTGAGCGGCGCGACGGAAGTCCCGCTGCAGCCGGGTATGGTGTTCTCGGTCGAGCCGGGCATCTACCTCCCGGGCGCGTTCGGCGTCCGCATCGAGGACCTTGTCCTCGTCACGGAGACGGGCTGCGAGGTGCTCAACAAGTTCCCGAAGGAGCTTGCCGTACTCTAAAAACGAAATAACATTGCTCTGTCCGAGACGCTTGCGCCCCGGCGGGGAAGGCGCGCGGACGGTCGGTCCGCGCGCGTCTACTGAGACGGAAAAAATGATATAAGT
>JAKOSQ010000278.1 GCA_029777215.1 Bacillota bacterium | reverse complement strand
TGAAGAGCTCGTTGCGCATGCGGTATTCGATTTTTGCGCCCATGAGGTGGCCGTAGTAGGTCACGAAATAGTTGCAGTACATCTCGAGCAGCAGCATCCCCAGCAAAACCGCCGCGATTTTGCCGATGACCGGCAGGGCCTGTGCGTCCGACCAGCTCACGACAGTGTTCGCGAGATAGCGCACGAGCAGCGGGACCGCCACCGCGATCGCCGCGCCGAGCACCGCAAAGCACATATCCGCCCAGAAAAGCTTTTTGTGTGGCGCGTAATAGCGCGCCAGCTTTTTGAAGTTCTTTCTTTCCATGCCGCCCTCCTGCGTCGAAATTTCGTAATTAGACTATTCTATGTATCCGCGCGGGAAATGTCAAGCCCCGCCTGGAGAGAGCCGGGCGCGCGGCGATTTCAAAAAACGATTGTAAAACGCGAAAAATTCGTCTAAAGTAGAGAACGGACGGGAAAGTTTAAGTCTGTTTTAGTTTTGCCTGTTACATTTGATTTAAAATAACGATAAGGGGGCCTTCCCATGCGCCTTTTGCTCGCGGAGGACGAAAAGGAGCTCTCCAAAGCGCTCGTCACCATTTTAAAGCACAACAACTATTCCGTGGACGCGGTGTATGACGGCGCGGAGGCGCTCGACTACCTGCAGGCCGAAAACTACGACGGCGCGATTTTAGACATCATGATGCCGAAGATGGACGGACTGACCGTCCTCAAAAAGCTGCGCGAGGGCGGCAGCGATCTGCCGGTGCTGCTGCTGACGGCGAAGTCCGAGATCGACGACAAGGTCGCGGGCCTCGACTGCGGGGCCGACGACTATCTAACAAAGCCCTTCGCAACGAAGGAGCTGCTCGCCCGCATCCGCGCCATGACCCGCCGGCAGGCGGAGGTGACGGACAGCGTCCTCTCCTTCGGCAATGTGAAGCTCGACCGCTCGACTTATGTGCTCTCGACGGAGCACGGCGAGTTCCGCCTCGCAAACAAGGAATATCAGATGATGGAAATGCTCATGACGAATCCCCGCATCCTCATTTCTACCGACCGCTTCATGGAGAAGATCTGGGGCTACGACAGCGACGCGGAGATCAACGGCGTCTGGGTCTACATCTCCTATCTGCGCAAGAAGCTCACCGCGATCGACGCGAGCATTGCCATCAAGGCCACCCGCGGCGCGGGCTACGCGCTGGAGGAAAAGGGCTGACACTGCCGAACAGAAAGGAACGTGGCCGCCATGGTCAAAAGACTGCAAAAACGCTTCATTCTCATCTCCACGCTGTCCGTTCTGGCGGTGCTGGTCGTCATCATGGGCGTCGTCAACATTTCAAATTTCCGCAACGTGGTCGTCGATGCGGACGAGACGATCGCCCTCATCAGCGCAAACGGCGGGACCTTCCCGCGCGGCGAATTCCGCAAAAACGGCAAGGGCGACGGCGAGATGCTGCCGCTGAGCAACACGGATCTCAAGCCGCCCGAGGGCACCAACGGCCAGCGCTCGGCCGAGGCGCCGTTTGAAACGCGCTTTTTTGTCGTGAACCTCAGCAGCGCCGGCAAGGTTTCCTCGATCAACACCGGCAGCATCGCCGCCGTGACGACGGACGAGGCCGCCGAGTACGCCGAGGCGGTCTTTGAGAGCGGCAAGACCTCCGGCTTCGTCGGAGACTATCGCTACAGCGTGAGCGACATGCCGGGCGGCAAAATGATCGTCTTTCTCGATTGCGGGCGCAGCGCAAACTATTTCCGCAGCTTCCTGCGGACGAGCCTTGTCGTCTCCTTCTTTGCGTTGTTGAGCGTCTTTGCGCTGGTGACAGTCTTTTCCAAGCGCGCCATCCAGCCGATCGCCGAGAGCTACGAAAAGCAAAAGCACTTCATCACGGACGCGGGCCACGAGCTAAAAACGCCGCTCGCCGTCATCAGCGCGAACACCGAGGTGCTCGAAATGACCGAGGGCGAAAACGAGTGGACCCAGAGCATCAAAAATCAGGTGGCGCGGCTCACGGAGATGACGAACAACCTCGTCGCCCTCGCCCGCATGGACGAACACGAGAGCAAAATGCTCATGACGGATTTCTCAGTGAGCGACGCCGTCTCGGAGAGCCTCGAGCCGTTTTTCGCCGTGGCCGAGCAGAAGGGCAAGCCAATCGCGGCGGACATCCAGCGCGGGCTGACCCTCTGCGGCAATGAGGACGCCATCCGCAAGCTCGTCGGCATCCTCGCTGACAACGCCATCAAATACGGCATGGACGGGGAGACAATCCAGTTGAGCCTCCGCGCCGCCGGGCGCGGCATTGCGCTGCAGACGAAGAATTTTGTCGAGGGCGGCGTTGAAAAGGGCAGCCACGAGGAGCTCTTCGAGCGCTTTTACCGCGGCGATGCCTCCCATTCCAGCACACAGGTCGCGGGCTACGGCATCGGACTTTCGATGGTTCGCGCGATTGCCGCCGCCCACAAGGGCAAGATCAGTGCCAAGAGCGACGACGGCCGCTCGCTGACGATCACGGTCAGCCTCCCATAAAAAACTGCCGCGAAAGCCGGATTGTCATTGGACAATCCGGCTTTCGCATATTCTCCCTTCGGGGGGTGTATCTAATGGAATGCCGCATTGAGGATTTTCACTACAAGGAGGTCGTGAACGTCTGCGACGGGCAGCGCCTCGGCTATGTCTCGGACCTGCTGTTTGACATTGCCACGGGGCAGGTCACGGCGCTCATCGTGCCCGGTCCATGCAGGATGCTCGGCCTTTTCTGGCACGAGGACGACTATATTCTTCCATGGGAGTGCATCCGGCGCATCGGCGGAGACATCGTTCTCGTCGAGGTCCCCGGCGCGTACCGGCGGGGCAAACGCGCGCGCCGCCCGTGGTTCACCTGGCAGTTTGAGGACGGCCGCAGCGGGACCGCACAACTGAAAAATGGGCCGGAAACGCCCAAACTTGCACGAAACATCATGACATTATGACAAATTGGCTTTATTGGAATTGTCGGTTTTCTCGCCAGGGCGGCGACTTTTCTTTGGCGGGTCTCCCGAATTCGACCGCGCGCGGTGAATTTGCTTGTATTTGACTTTTCGGACAGATATAATGTACCCATCAAATTGCAGCTTTGCAGGCGAAAACTTGCAAAGTAACTTAACAAGCAAAGAAGGGAACTACATGGCCGCAAGGCAGTTTAAAAAAGTCCTCGTCGCCAACCGCGGCGAGATCGCCATCCGCGTTTTCCGTGCCTGCAGCGAACTCGGTCTTTCCACCGTCGCGATGTATTCCAACGAGGATACCCTGAGCCTGTTCCGCACGAAGGCGGACGAAGCCTATCTCATCGGTGAGAACAAGAGCCCGCTTGGGGCATATCTCGACATTCCCGCCATCATCGACCTTGCCAAGGCCCGCGGTGTG
>JAKOSQ010000277.1 GCA_029777215.1 Bacillota bacterium | reverse complement strand
TGAGCAGTTCCTCCGGAATGCCGATGGGCGCGATGCCGAGGCGGCCCCGGCAGATGCAGCCCGGTTCAGCGAAGTGACCGATCTTCGCAAGGGAGAATGTGACCGTCACATCCGCGTGTACGGCTTCACCGAGGATGCGGCCGGTGTCGGCCTCAACGCCGCTGGCGATATCCGCCGAAACGACGGGCGCGGGCGACGCGTTCATGAGCCGGATGGCGGCGAGGGGCTTTCCCAGTACCTCGCGGTCGAGGCCGATGCCGAAGACCGCGTCAATGATGACACCGGCGTGGTCCGTGAAGACTTTGATCTTGTCGTTTTCGGGGAAAAAGTCCGTGAGCGCGCCGCCGGCTTCGACGAGGCGTCTTTCCATTTTGATCTCGTCCGGCGTCATTTTGTCCCGCTCGCCGACGAGGTAACAGCGGACGTCCACACCCCGGCGCAGCAGCTGCACGGCAGCGGCGACGCCGTCTCCCCCGTTGTTGCCGCTGCCGCAAAAGACGGCGGCGCTGCGGTTTTGGCGCAGCATGGAATAGGCCACCTCCGCAACCGCCTTGGCGGCGTTCGCCATCAGCAGCAGCGAGGGCACCCCGTAGTCCCGGACGGCCTTTTCGTCCGTCTCCTTCATCGCCTTGACGCTTGTGAGTCTCATATCGTCACCCCATATATTCTCGGAGTCCCGCAAAGCGGGCTCTGGCTCTCTTTCGTATGCTTTTCGACATCTATATTATAGACTGCGGCGAATAATTAGTCAAATTTAATCTTGCGTATTTGGTCAATTTGTGGTATATAATAAAGCAATGTTAAATGCGTTGATGGGGAAGATGACCTCGCAGCTTCGTGAAAGAGAAGGGCAGCCGTCGGCTGAAAGCCGCCCGCGCGAAGGCGAAGTCCGGTTCGCCCCGGAGCAGCCGGCCAATCCCCGGCGGGACCGTCCCGTTACAGACGGCAGAGCGCGGTGCTTTCCTTCAAAGCGCCGAATTTGGGTGGTACCACGGAAGCTGAACCTTTCGTCCCGTTATGTTCGGGATGAGAGGTTTTTTCATATTTATAAAGGAGTAAAACGCACATGAAAAAGCTGTTGCAGGATCTGAAAGAGACCTCCATGTCCGCGATCACGAACGCGGACAGCATCGACGTGCTCGAGGGACTGCGCGTCAAATACCTCGGCAAAAAGGGCGAGCTCACCGCCATCTTAAAGCAGATGGGGGCGCTCTCGGCCGAGGATCGCCCGGTCATGGGCCAACTCGCGAACGAGGTCCGCGAGTCGCTGAGCTCCTCCATCGAGGAAAAGCGCTGCGAGCTCGAGGAAAAGATGCTCGAAGCCCGTCTCCGCAGCGAGACGATCGATGTCACCATCCCCGGAAAGAGCGTCGAGGTCGGCAAAAAGCACCCGCTCAACACCGTTTTGGACGAGGTCAAGGACATCTTCGTCGGCATGGGCTTCACCATCGCCGAGGGCCCGGAGATCGAATTTGCGGACTACAACTTCACAAAGCTCAACACCGAGGAGGGCCACCCGGCCCGCGACCGCTCGGACACCTTCTATTTCACGGACGACGACCACCTCCTCCTCCGCACGCAGACCTCCCCCGTGCAGGCCCACGTCATGGAGACGCAGGAGCTGCCCATCCGCATCATCTCCCCGGGCCGTGTCTACCGCAAGGACGAGGTCGACGCGACGCACAGCCCGATGTTCCACCAGATCGAGGGGCTGGTCATCGACAAGGGCGTCACGATGGGCGACCTCAAGGGTACGCTCGACACCCTCATGAAAGAACTCTACGGCGAGGGCACGGTCACGCGCTTCCGTCCCCACCACTTCCCCTTCACCGAACCGAGCTGTGAGGTCGACGTCCAGTGCTTCGAGTGCGGCGGCAAGGGCTGCCGCGTCTGCAAGGGCGAGGGCTGGATCGAAATTCTCGGTGCCGGCATGGTCCACCCGAAGGTTCTGGAAAACTGCGGCATCGACTCGAGCGTCTACACGGGCTACGCCTTCGGCGTAGGCCTCGAGCGTCTGGCGATGCGCCGCTTTGATATCAGCGATCTGCGTCTCGTCTATGAAAACGACGTGCGCTTCCTGAGCCAGTTTTAAGGAGGATATGAATTATGGTTTTATCGCTTGAATGGCTCCGCGAGTTCACGGATGTGGACGTTTCGGACAAGGAATACTGCGATGCGATGACGCTCTCCGGCTCCAAGGTCGAGGGCTGGGAGGTCACCGGGTCTGAGATCGAAAACGTCGTGGTCGGAAAGGTCACAAAGATCGTCCGCCACGAAAACTCCGACCACATGTGGATCTGCACCGTGGACGTCGGCAGGGGCGCCCCCGTCATCATCGTCACCGGCGCGCAGAACGTGCACGAGGGCGATCTCGTCCCCGCCGCGCTCGACGGCGCGAAGCTCCCCGGCGGCAAGGAGATTCACACCGGCGCGCTGCGCGGCGTCACGTCCGAGGGCATGCTCTGCTCCGTAAAAGAGCTGGGCTTTGACCTCCACGACTGGCCCTACGCAATCGAGGACGGCATCTTCATCCTGCAGGAAAATTGCCAGCCCGGCGACGACATCAAAAAAGTCCTCGGCCTCGGCGACACGGTCGTCGAGTTCGAGATCACGAACAACCGCCCGGACTGCCTGTCTGTCATCGGTCTCGCACGCGAGAGCGCCGCGACCTTCGACAAACCCCTCAAGCTCCACACCCCCGCCGTCAAGGGCGGCGCGGGCAGCGTGAAAGACCATCTGCGCGTCGAGATCGAGGCCACCGACCTCTGCCCACGCTACACCGCGATGATGGCAACAAACATCAAGATCGGCCCCTCCCCTGTCTGGATGCGCCGCAGACTGCGCGCTAACGGCGTGCGCCCGATCAACAACATCGTGGACATTACGAACTATGTTATGCTCGAGTATGGCCAGCCTATGCACGCCTTCGACTACGGCTGCGTGGGCGGCGGCAAGATCGTCGTCCGCCGCGCAAAGGCCGGTGAAAAACTCCAGACGCTCGACGCGAAGGACCGCGCCATCACCCCGAACATGCTCGTCATCGCGGACGAGAACGACCCCATCGGCCTCGCGGGCGTCATGGGCGGCGCGACAAGCGAAATCACGGGCGAGACGCACACCATCGTCTTCGAGTCCGCGAACTTCGACGGCACCTCCATCCGCAAGACCGCCATCGCCCTCGGCATGCGTACAGATGCCTCCGGCCGCTTTGAAAAGGGCCTCGACCCGATGAACACCGTTCCCGCCGTGGAGCGCGCCTGCGAGCTCGTGGAGCTGCTCGGCGCGGGCGACGTGATGGACGGCTGCATCGACGTCGTCGCGGTCGAGCCGCAGGAGGTCACGCTCCCGCTCGAGCCGGACAAGATCAACGCCCTGCTCGGGACAAGCATCTCCCGCGACTTCATGGTGAAGGTCCTTGAAAAGCTCGACTTCACGCTTGAGGGCGACACCATTCACGTCCCGTCCTTCCGTTCGGACATTGAGCGCTGCGCGGACATCGCCGAGGAGATCGGCCGCTACTACGGCTTTGACAAGATCCCTGCGACCCTCTTCGCCGGCTCGACGCAGATCGGCGGCTTCTCGCCGGAGCAGAAGTTCCAGCGCAAGCTCGGCGAGCTCGCGCGCGGCATGGGCTTCTACGAGGTCATGACCTACTCCTTCGGCAGCAAGAGCGCCTGGGACAAAATTCATCTCCCGGCGGACAGCCCGCTGCGCCGCGCCTACGTCATCCAGAACCCGCTGGGCGAGGACACGAGCGTCATGCGCACGACCTCCCTGCCTTCGATGCTGGACGTGCTCGGCACAAACTTTGCCAAGCGCAACATGGACGTCAAGCTCTACGAGCTCGCGACGATCTATCTCCCGCAGCAGGGCGAGGAGCTTGCGAGCGAGCAGTCCGTGCTCACGCTCGGCGAGTACGGCCAGAACACGGGCTTCTTCGAGCTCAAGGGCGCGGTTGAGGCGATCTTCAAGGCGCTGCGCATCCACGGCGTTCGCTTTGAGGCCGTGAAGGACAACCCCTCCTACCACCCGGGCCGCTGCGCGCGCATCACCTGCGGCGAGAGGACCATTGGCGTCATGGGTCAGGTCCACCCGTCCGTCGTCCCGGAATTCGGTCTGACGGGCGCCGTCTACACCGCCGAGCTCAACGTCGGGGCCATGCTCGCGAGCACCGCGCCGGAGCCGACCTACAAGCCGTTGCCCCGCTTCCCGGCCATCACGCGCGACATCGCCCTCGTCTGCGACAGCAGCGTCACGGTCGCCCAGCTCGTCGACACGATGCTCTCCGCCGGCGGCGAATACCTCGAGGCCTGCCGTCTCTTCGACGTCTACACAGGCGCGGGCATCCCGGAGGGCAAGCGCAGCGTGGCCTTCTCGCTGACCATGCGCGCCAAAACGCAGACGCTCACGGACGAGCACGCCGACGAGGTTGTCCGCTCTATTCTTGAAAAACTTGAAAAAGTTCACGGGGCTGTCATAAGATAACGCTGTCTCGGCTAAACCGTAACTGAATAGTAATATTTTACTGCTTTACTCTTTCGTGAAATTTGGTATAATAGAGAAAAGCCGAAGGGAGGACGCAGCATGGAAGACGCAACACGCAAATTCAACGTGATCGACAGCAAGACGGAAATGAAGGAAATATTGTCCTCCGTCTACAATTCGCTTGTCGTCAAGGGCTATAACCCGATCAATCAGATCGTGGGCTACATTCTCTCCGAGGACCCGACCTATATCACGAACTACAACAACGCCCGCAGCCTGATCTGCCGTCTCGACAGGGACGAGCTGCTGCACGAGCTTGTGACGAGTTACCTCGAAAAATAAGCGCAGACCGCGCCCGGAAACCCGGGCGCGGTTTTTTTGCAGAATCATGAGATTAGCGCTTGACATTTGGGAAGAATATAGTATAATAATTCTTGCATTCGCCAAGAGCGCAAAGGCATATAGCGGGATTGTGTAATGGTAGCACGCCGGACTCTGACTCCGTCTGTGAGGGTTCAAATCCTTCTCCCGCTGCCATGAAGAAAGCCTGTAGTTTCAACAACTACAGGCTTTCTTTCACATTCTTATTAGTGGTTTACCCTTTAGTTTACCCTTTACAGAATTATTACGCCTGATTTATACTATCAAAGTAGCGCTGCATTCGTTCCGCGCTGTCATCTTGCATCTTCTTTGATACGTGTCCGTATACGTCAAGAGTGAATGCTGCCGTTGCATGGCCGAGAGCATTTTGCACTGTCTTTATATCGTCACCGTTCTGTAATGAGAGAACGGCATAGGTATGCCGGAGATCATGAACACGTGCATTAGGAGCGCCAGCCCGCTCTGCTATCTTCTTGTGATGATTATAGAGTGTCTGAGGGTGCAAGTGCTCACCAAGAATGTTTGTGAATACGAACCATGTCGCACGCTCTTTCTCATCCTGCCAGCCCTTCCACGAGCTTCCGGCCTTTAGCCTCGCTTCCGCCTGTCCGCGTTTTTCGTCTTTTAGTATATCCATGACAAACGGAGCTGGCACCAATGTCCTGCTTTTGTCGTTCTTGAGTGGGGCGAACACAAAGCCGCCGTCTTCCTGCGGACGCTTCTGGAGCTGCTTGTTTATTATGATCCTGCCTGTTTTGAAGTCCACACAATCCCATGTGAGACCGATCGCTTCACTTTCACGAAGGCCCGTAAACAGTATCACCTTTAGAATAATTTCATCTTCGTCACCTTCAGCAGCCTTAATGTCCGCTTTAACCTGAGCGTCTGTTAATGGCTGTATTTCTTTTTTCTCCACTCTAGGGAGAGTAACAACGGCAGCGGGATTTGTGCGAAGATAACCAATTGCAACGGCCTGAGAAAGCGCCTTTGTAAGTATGCCGTGGACATTACGTACACTCTTCGGAGACAGCGGCTCATTGCCGCCAGTTCCACGCAGGAGATTATTATAGAACATCTGTATGTCGTGCGGAGCAAGCACCGAAAGCTTCATTGCTCCAAGTGCCGGCTTGATATGAGCCTTTACTTGGGCTTTATAATGCTTCACTGTTGAATATTTCTGCGATATCAGATATTCATTCATCCAGATATCAAGCCACTCGCTAAGTGTCATTTTTGCGGGTTCCATATATGACCCTTCGTTTATTTGGACTGATACGGTCTGAAGTTTCTCTCTTACTTCCTTTTGAGTTTTGCCGTATATGCTCCGCTGAATCTGCTTACCGCTCCCAGGATCCGAACCGACAGTGTAACGCGCTTCCCAAAATACATACTCCTTATCGTTTCGGGTAACGATCTTTTTTCTGATTGTCCCGGTACCTTGATCATTTCGTTTATTGCTTTTTTGCATCATACTTCTCCTTTGATTCGTTCGTCAACGTATCAAGAAAGGCATCTAAAGCTTTGCTCATTTCGTATTTTTCTACCTCAAGAGCCTTTTCACCTGACACTAATAGTGCGCTTCTACCATAGACTTTATTTCACTTATGTCTTCCGATAGAAAGTACCCGCAAAACCGGAACCAAGAACTGGGTGCCATTTCACGTGATTTAAAGAACCTGGCCGGTGAACTAGATATCCCGATTATCGGACTATCACAGCTAAACAGGAACGCTGACGAAAAAACGGAGCCGGCGCTTGCCGATCTCCGGGATAGCGGG
>JAKOSQ010000276.1 GCA_029777215.1 Bacillota bacterium | reverse complement strand
CGCAGCCGATGACCTTGACGTTCTGGGCTTCCTTGGCGGCCGTGAAGACGCCGTTGCCGGAGTTGCCCGCGGCGACGAAGATGATGTCAGCGCCCTGATCGATCAGCGCCTTGCCGACGACCTTGCCGGTCTCCGGGTCGGTGAAGCTGCCGATGTAGTTGCCGCCGATGCTCTTGCCGTCGACCGTGCCGGCATAGGACGCGACCTCGACGCACTTGGCGGAGGTGGAGAGCTTCGCGTTTGCATAGTTGACGCCGGCTTCAAAGCCATACTGGTAGTTGATGTTGGACGGGAAGGGCTGGCCGTTGACAACGGCGACCTTGCCGGTCTTGGTCTCCATCGCGGCGGTGATGCCGGCGAAGAAGCCGCTCTCCTGCTCGGCAAAGAGCATTGCGTAGATGTTGCTGACCTCAACGCTCTTGGTGCTGTCCGAAAGGTCGGTCGGGTAGGAGTCGACCAGGATGAAGTATTTGCTGGGGTTGTCCTGCGCGAGCTGGGTGATGCCGCCAAACTGGAAGCCCGGGGTCACGATGACGTCGTAATCCGCAACGATCTGGGAGACGGCGTTGACGGAGTTAGCCATATCGGTCTCCTGGATGGGCTTGACGGTGGCGTCCGGATGCTCCTTGATGAAGTCCGTGATGCCTTCGTAGCAGGCCTGGTTGAAGCTGCCGTCATCGACGCCGGACGGGCTCGTGACGATCGCGATCTTGAGCGCCTTGCCGCTGCTGGAAGCAGCCGCGGATGCGCTGGGGGAAGCAGAAGTGGTCGCTGTCTTGCTGCCGCAGGCCGCGAGGCTCAGTGCCATCGACAGTGCGAGAGCGAGTGCAAGAAACTTTTTCATTTGTTACCTCCGTTTTGCATTTTTTCGTTTTCTCTCCACGCACGGCGGTCAGAATGTCCATCTGCCGCGCACGGCATTATTATAGTACAGGCCGCGTTCGAATGCAACAGACAATTGCGCGCGCGGGACCCCTACGGCGCTATTTTCCGGCAAATCGCCGTTCTTCCCTTGACTTTCACCGGCCATACTATTTAAAATAGGGTCAAAGGCGCGCAGCGCCGAAAGAAAAGGAGATCATGCAATGGATTACCGCGAGATCATCGTGACCGCAGGAAAAAAGCTCATCCACGAGGGCTTCACCATAGAAACATGGGGCAATATCAGCGTCCGGGATGAGGCCGGTTTGGTTTACATAACGCCAAGCGGTATGGACTACGAGACCTGCACCGTCGACGACGTCGTCGTCATGAAGCCCGACAAGACCGTCGTTTCCGGCGCGCGCCGTCCGTCGATTGAGACGGACCTGCACCTCGCGGTCTACGCGGCGCGGCCGGAGGTCTCCGCCATCGTCCACACGCATCCGCTGAGTTCGATGGTCTTTGCCTGCACGGGCATGAGCATTCCCCTGCTGTCGGACGAGGCGTCGCAGGCGCTCGGGGACGAAGTGCGCACCGCGCGCTACGGTCTGCCCGGCAGCCTTGAGCTCGCGCGAAACTGCGTCGAGGCCCTCGGACAGAAGTCCAACGCCTGCCTGCTGCAGTCACACGGCGCGGTCTGCGTCGGTAAGGACATGCCCGCCGCCTTCACGGTCGCGAAGGTTCTCGAAATGACGGCGGAGCTCTATTACCGCATCTGCGTCATGGGCAAGAGCTACATCCCCATTTCCGAGGAAAACATCGCCGCCATGCAGGAATTTGTCGCCCACAGCTACGGGCAGCCCAAATAAATCGGAGGTCAGCTAAAATGGAAGTTCTCGAATGCATCGAAACCAGAAGAAGCGTCCGCAAATATACGGACAGAGCCGTCGAAAAGGCCCTCGTTG
>JAKOSQ010000275.1 GCA_029777215.1 Bacillota bacterium | reverse complement strand
GACAGCCATTTTGCCCGACCAGGAAGTTCCGATGTTCCTGCACGCCGGGCTGCACCACGAGACGGTAATCAACACCGCCCTGCGCGACCCCGCGTGGAACAAAGGACGGGACGCCGACAATATGTTTATAAATGAAAAGGACGCCGAGCGTCTCGACCTTGCGACCGGCGACCGCGTCCGCATCACGACCCGCGCGGGCTCGGCGGAGCTGCCGGTCGAGATCGACCCCCACGCGGCGGAGAACTTTGTCTACATCCGCCAGGGCCGCGGCCTCATCTACGACGGTAAGAAGTACGGCGTCAACGTAAACGAGCTTGTCCGCTCCGAAGACTGCGACGAGATGCACACTCCGATGCACCGCCGCATCCCCTGCAAGCTCGAAAAGCTCGGCTAAAGCGGCATTTCAACTGAATAACATGCATTTCTTGAGCAAAAGCGCCTAAAGCTCTGCCACGGCGCTGCGCCGAGGGCTCTGCCCCTCCGGGGCCGGAACGGAAACGGTCCGGCCTTCCCCCCAGTGAAAAAAGAAACGTACGGCTCCCGCGAGGGGGCCGGCTGCGGCGCGGTTTCTTTTTTCCAAACGCTTCCGCGCCGCGGTCTTTTTGGGGGAAACTATGACGATCGGCGCGGTACTCTTCGCGGGCGGGCTCTCCCGCCGCATGGGGACAGACAAGGCAAAACTGAAAATTGACGATATGGACTTTCTGACGAAAATCGCCTCGGAGCTTGGGGACTTCGACGAAAGGCTTCTCTCCGTCGCCCGCGCGGGCGACCGGGACCTGCCGGAGGGCTTCGAGGAGGTCCCGGACATCTACACCGGACGCGGGCCGATCGGCGGGCTTTTCTCCGCATTGTCCCGCTGCCGCTCGGACGCGCTGCTCACGCTGTCCTGTGACCTGCCGCTCTTTGACCGGGACTTCGCCGCCTTTCTCGCCGCAAACGCCGAGGGCTGCGACGTCCTCATCCCCCGCACTGCGGACGGCCGCGCCCACCCGCTGTGCGCCGTCTGGCAAAAGAGCTGCGCGCCGGTGCTCGCGGCCCATCTCCACGGCGGCGACTGTCGGCTCATGAACGCCGCCGAAGACCTCAACGTCAGATACATCGACCCCGACGATTTTTCCCGCTGCCTCACGAACGTCAACACGCCGGAGGACTACAAAGCTCTTTTCCCGAAAGGAGATACATAACATGAAGCTCATCAAAACAACCGATGCCGTCGGCCACGTCCTATGCCACGATATGACGCAGATCATCCCCGGCGTCACGAAGGACGCGCGCTTTCGTAAAGGGCATATCGTCACGGAGGCCGACATTCCGGTGCTGCTCTCGATGGGGAAAGAAAATCTCTACGTCTGGGAGATGGTCCCCGGCATGGTGCACGAAAACGACGCCGCCGAGCGGCTCGCGGACCTCTGCCAGAATGATCACATGACCCGCACCGAGCCCAAGGAGGGCAAAATCGAGCTGCGCGCGGACTGCGACGGCGTCTTTTTGGTGGACAGCGAGCGGCTGCGCGCAGTCAACGCTCAGGACGAGATCATGATCGCGACGCGGCACGGCAACACCGCCGTCCACAAGGGCGACAAGCTCGCGGGCACGCGCGTGATCCCGCTCGTGATCGAGGGCGAAAAGCTTGTGATCGCCGAGACCGTCGCCGGCGCGCAGCCGCTTTTGCGGCTCGTCCCCTATACGGTCAGGACTGCCGCGATCATCACGACCGGCAGCGAGGTCGCCAAGGGCCTCATCGAGGATAAATTCACGCCTGTCGTCGTGCAAAAGCTCGAAAACTTCGGCATCGAAGTCGTTTTCCACACGCTTGTCGAGGACGACAGGGAAAAGGAGATTGCGGCGATCATCGCCGCCCGCGCCTCCGGCGCGGAGCTGATTCTCTGCACCGGCGGCATGTCCGTCGATCCGGACGACCGCACGCCCGCCGCCATCCGCGACAGCGGCGCGCGTATCGTGCGCTACGGCGCGCCGGTGCTGCCGGGCGCGATGCTGCTCGTCGGCTATTTCGAGGACGGCACACCGGTGCTGGGTCTGCCCGGCTGCGTTATGTACGCCAAGGCCACGGTCTTCGACCTGTTGCTTCCCCGCATCGCTGCGGGCGTCCCGATCACGCGCGAGGACATCGGTGCGATGGGCGAGGGCGGGCTGTGCCTCGGCTGCACGGACTGCCGTTACCCGGTCTGCCCGTTCGGGAAAGGAGCCTGAAATGCGTATTTCGCTCGAGGAGGCCCAGTGCCTTATTCTTGAGAATGTAACGCCGCTCGCGCCGGTGCGGTTGCCGCTCAAAAACGCGCTGGGCTACGTGCTCGCGCAGGACGTCGCGGCGGGCATGGACCAGCCGCCGTTTCCGCGCTCGCCCTACGACGGCTACGCACTCCGCAGCGCGGACAGCGCCGGGGCGTCGGAGACCTCGCCCGTGACGCTCGAGGTCGTCGGCAGAAGCTTCGCGGGCGCGCCCGCGAATATCGCGCTCGGGCCGGGTGAGGCCGTGCGCATCATGACCGGCGGCGTCATCCCGGAGGGCGCGGACTGCGTCGTCATGCAGGAGCACACGGACGAGGGCGAGGCGCGCGTCAGGGTTTTTGAAGTCCTCTCCCCTTACGTCAACTTCTGCCGACAGGGCGAGGACTTCCGCGCGGGCGAAACGCTGGTCAAGGCCGGGACAAAGTGCACGGCGGCGGTCGCGGCGGTTTGCGCGAGCGCCGGGGTCACGGCGCTTTCTGTCGTCCCGCGTCCGCGCGTCGGCCTGCTCTCCACCGGCGACGAGCTGCAAAAGCCCGGCACGAAGCTCGCACCCGGCCACATTTTCGACTCGAACGCCGCCTTTCTCTCCGCGCGGCTGGCAGAGCTGGGCGTGCCGGCGCTCCCGTCCGGTCCGGTCGGTGACGAGCCCGACCTGCTCGCGGACGCGGTCTTTGACGCGGCGCGGCTGAGCGATCTCGTCGTCACGACCGGCGGCGTGTCCGTCGGGCAAAAGGACTATTTGCCCGCGACCTTTGCGCGCATCGGCGCGGCGACGGTTTTCCACGGCGTCGCGATGAAGCCGGGGATGCCCGCCGCATTTGCCGTTTTGGATGAAAAGCCCCTTCTCGCGCTCTCCGGCAACCCGTTCGCGAGCGCGG
>JAKOSQ010000274.1 GCA_029777215.1 Bacillota bacterium | reverse complement strand
CGCCGAAAAAGCGCCGGGAGCGCTTCGGCGCGCTGACCGCGCTGCTCCTGCAAAAGGCTATGCTCGCAGACGGCGCGGCATTCCTTTCAGGTCTCCGTCTCGACAGCGCGACAATAAAAGCCGCGTCGCGCGGGGCGCACCTCGCCCAGAGTCCGCCGCAGGACAAAACGGCCTGGAAACGTCTGCTCATGGAAAACGGCGAAGACGCCGCCGTCTGCTGCGCCGCCGCCTGCGACGCGCTCTGCGGCCCCGGCCACAGCCGCGCGCTGATACGGGTCCTAAAGTCCGGGGAGCCGTGGCGGCTCTCCGACCTCGCGGTCAGCGGCGGGGAGCTTGCTGGGCTCGGTCTGCGCGGGGCGGCGATCGGCCAGACGCAGCGGGCGCTGCTCGCGCACGTCGTCGAGCGACCGGCGGACAACGAGAAAGAAATTCTGCTCTCCCTCGCGCAGCAGCCGCACAATTCTAATCAGATCGGAGCAAAACCCATTGGAAACTGAAAAAAGCAAGGGCACGCCGCTGGAACTCTTCTGGACCTTCTTCAAGATTGGCGCGTTCACCTTCGGCGGGGGCTACGCGATGATCCCGCTCATTGAAAAAGAAGTCGCGGAAAACAAAAAGTGGGTCACGAACGAGGACGTCCTCGACATAGTCGCGATCGCCGAGTCGACCCCCGGCCCCATCTCCATCAACGCTGCGACCTTCATCGGCTGGAAGCTCTCGGGTCGGGTCGGCGCGTTTTTCGCCACGCTCGGCGTCGTGCTGCCGTCCTTTCTCTGCATTCTCGCGATCTCCTATGTTCTGCGCCAGTTTGAACGCGTGCAGGCCGTGAAATACGCCTTCTTCGGCGTGCGCGCGGGCGTGCTCGCGCTCATCATCAAGGCCCTGTCGACGATGTTCAAGCAGTGCCCCAAGGACCTCACCGCCTACATTCTGATGGCGGCGGCCTTTGCGGCGGTGGCATTTTTTAATGTCAGCGTTCTGCTCGTCATCGCCTCCTGCGCCGCCGTCGGCCTTGCCGCGACGCTGCTCGCGGCAGGAAAGGAGGGCGCGGCATGATCTTCCTCGATCTGTTCTGGACCTTCTTCAAGATCGGCGCATTCACCTTCGGCGGCGGCTACGCGATGCTCCCGCTCATTCAGGCAGAGGTCGAGGCCCACGGCTGGATGACGACGGCGGAGCTTGTCAACTTCATCGCGGTCAGCGAGTCGACGCCCGGGCCCTTCGCGGTCAACATCTCCACTTACGTCGGCACGGAAACGGGCGGCCTCTTCGGGGCGCTCTGCGCGACCTTCGGCGTCATACTGCCGTCCTACATCGTCATTTTGCTCGTCGCGCGGGCCTACGAAAAATTCCGCGAGTCCCGCGCGGTGGCGGGCTGCATGTCCGGGCTGCGCCCGGCAGTCGTCGGCCTCATCGGTGCGGCGACGGTCTCGGTCGGGCAGGCGGTGTTTTTCCCGGGCGGTATATCTCTCGCCGCAATAACAACGGTCCCGTTTATCGCCTCCGCCGCAATCTTCGCGCTGATGCTGATGCTGCTCTTCAAAAAGGACCTGCACCCCATCAAGATCATTGCCCTCTCCGCCGCGCTCGGCATTGCGATCGGCTACGCCTTCGGCTTATGAGAGCCGTCCTGCGACTTCGCGGGGTGAGAACGAGATACAAGGCTTTTTAAAAGGCTCCGGGATTTCTCCCGGAGCCTTTTCATGTTCTATTGCGCGTACCATCTGATAACTTCGTCTGTCCGGTCGCCGCGGGCGAGGCCGCAGGCTTCGAGGTGGAGGAGGTGACTGGCCGCCTCGCCTACAGCGAACCACTTTTGCCCCATCGGGAAATCCTCCCACGAGCTGCAGCGGATCTTCCAGCGCATAAGGCCGGCGACGTCGTAGGTCGTGAGGCCCGGGTTCTCCCGCAGGACCTCGAGGCAGCCGGCCAGCCGCTTTTCGTGGTGGCTGAGCAGCGCCGCAATGCGCGCGTGGAAATTCCCTGTCTCGCGGTGGCCGGGCAGGGCAAGCTGCACGTCGTAAGCGTCGATCATTTTGAGACTGCGGAGATAGTCGCCGAGCGAGTCGTCCACTGTGGTCCAGGTCGTGATGTTCGGTGAGATGTCAAAAAGGACGTGGTCGCCGGTAAACATCGTCTTCTGCGTCTCCATCCAGAAGCACATGTGCGCGGGCGTGTGGCCCGGCGTGCAGACGGCGCGGAGCGTGTAGCCCCCGCAGGAAAATTCGTCGCCGTCGTCGATCGGCTGATAGTTCTGGAAATCCTTCGACGGGGCCATGCTGTGCGCGGGCGACTGGTGAAAGGCGTGCTCGACCGTATCGCGCGGGAAGCCGAAGCGCACCATGCGCTCGCCGCTCGCGATCCAGTCCTCGCGGGACCAGTCGCGCATGAGCCACGGCTTGTCGCCCCGGCTGATGAAGACGCGCGTTCCCTCCGTAACGAGGTCCGGCGCGAGGCCGCAGTGGTCGGCGTGCAGATGCGTGAGAAGAAGGTCGGTCCGCGCCATGTCGACGCCGAGCTCGGCGAGCTGACTTGTGAGGCTCTCGTAGCACTCCGGGCGGCGGAAACCGGTGTCGATCAACAGATCCCGGTCCCCGCCCTTGATGACGTAGCTGTTGAGCAGTTTCAGCGGGCTGTCGGGTAGCGGGACGGGCAGACGGTAGAGGTTGGGCATCAGTTCCTGTGGCATCTTGTGTTCCTCCGATATCTTTTCTGCCGCGCTCAGGCGGCGGTGCTATTGACAAAGCGGGCCAGCATCGCGGCGACCTCGCTGCGCCTGGCGGTCGAAAGCGGGGCGAGCGTGCTCGTCGTCTGGCCTGTGATGTAGCCCTTCGCGACGGCCCAGGTCATGGCCTCCTTGGCGTAGGAGGAAACGCTGCCGCGGTCCGAATAGCCCGAGAGCGCGGAGCGGTCGTAGTTCCCCGTCAAACCATAGGTCTGCGCGTAGCGATAGAGAAAGGTCGCCACCTGCTCGCGCGTGATGTCGTTGTCTGGCGCAAAGCGGCCGTCACCGACGCCGCTGACGATGTTCGACGCCGCGCCCCACGCGCTCGCTCCCGCGTACCATGCGTCGTCCTCAACATCGGTAAAGCTGTTTTGATAGGCGCTCAGATCGCTCCCGCTCAGCCGCGCAAGGACGGTCACGAACATTGCGCGGGACATGTTCGTCTCGGGTGCAAAGCTCGCCGTGCTCACGCCGGAAAAGAGCTTCGCGTTCACGCAGTAGCGGATGCTCTGCGCCGCCCAGTGGCCCTCGACGTCCGGGTAGACGAGCCCGACGTCCGAGAAGTTGTAGCTCTTCATCGCCGCGACGAAGCTCGCCATGTCGAGGCTGCCCCAGCCATAGGAGGTGTCGTAGCCCGCCGCACCCGCGTCCGTGACGGAGCGGCGCAGCAGGGTCTCAAAGTCGATGCAGGTCGCGTTGGGCGCGTACTGCTTGAGGATCGCGGCGGCCGCCGCGACGTGCGGGGAGGCAAACGAGGTCCCGCTGCCCTTGATGTAACGGGTGTTGCTGGCATAGCTCGGGCCGTAGATGGTGCCGCCGGGGGCGGTCACATAGACCGAGTCGTTTTTCTGCGAAAAACTCGACACGCTCCCGTCCGCTTCGACAGAGCCGACGCCGACGACGCAGTCGTAGGCCGCGGGATAATTGTAGACCGTGGTGCCGTCGTTGCCGACGGCGGAGACGACGAGCACGCCCTTATTCGTTGCGTACTCGACGGCGGTCTTCATGGCGGCCGTGGACTCCGTCATGCCGAGGCTGAGATTGACGACGTCACAGTTGTAGTCGTCCACCGCCGCGTAGAGCGCCTTGATGATGTAGGAGGAGTTCGTCTCCTCGCTCTTTCCGAAGCACTTGATCGGCACGAGCGTCACGTCCGGCGTGAGCCCGGCAAAGCCGATGCCGTTGTCCTTCGTCTCGGCGATGACGCCGCAGACGACGCTGCCGTGGCCGTTTTCGTCGGTGACGTCATGCGAGCCGTTTAAGACATTGTAGCCCCGGTCGAAATTCGTGCCGGCAAAGTCCTCGTGCATGGAGTTGACGCCGCTGTCGATGACGCCGACCCGCACGCCGGCCCCCGTGAAACCCTGGTCCCAGACGGCGGGCATGTGCAGCGCCTCGACCGTCCACTCCTCGGCGATGTATTTGTCGTTCGGCAGCGCGAGCAGGTGCGCCGTGTAGTCCGGCTCAACGCTCTTGACGCGGCTGCCGAGGGCCTCGACCTCGTCGAGCGAGTCGGCGCGGTAGACGCCCTGCGCGGTGCTGAGCGCCTCGAGTGCCGGGACGGACTGCAAAGCGGCCTGTCCGGCGGCGGGGTCGCCGAGCGTGACGATGTAGCCGTTCGCGTCGGCCGCGGCGCTCTCCGCCGCCCGCGCCGGCGCAAAGCCCGGCAGCAGCGTCAGCAACAGCGCCAGCGCGAGCGCCGAGGCTATGCCTTTTTTTCTTTTCATAAGCTTTTCTCCAAACGCTCAGGCGTTCCTCGCGGACAGGAAGTCCTTTAAATACCGGATCTGTGCCTCGACGCTCTCTTTCGCGGGACCGCCGGGGACTTTTCTTGCGGCGACGCAGGCGGCAAGGTCGATGGCCTTGTAGACGTCCTCGTCAAAGACGGGCGAGAGCTTTTTATATTCCTCGAGCGGCAGGCTCTCGAGCGTTTCGCCCGTCTCGACGCAGTGGCTCACAAGCCGGCCGACGAGGGTATAGGCGTCGCGGAACGGCAGGCCCTTCCGCGTGAGGTAATCCGCACAGTCGGTGGCGTTGATGAAGCCGCGCTGCGCGGCTTTGCGCATATTTTCGGGGTACAGGCGCATAGAATGGAGCATGGCGGTAAATACGGGCAGGCACTTTTTGACGGTGTCCACCGCGTCGAAGACCGGCTCCTTGTCCTCCTGCATGTCCTTGTTGTAGGCAAGCGGCAGGGCCTTCATCACGGTGAGCATGGCCATGAGGTCGCCATAGACGCGGCCCGTCTTGCCGCGGACGAGCTCGGCGATGTCCGGGTTTTTCTTCTGCGGCATGATGGACGAGCCGGTGGCAAAGGCGTCGTCGAGCTCGATGAACTTAAACTCCCACGAGCACCACAGGCAGATCTCCTCCGAAAAACGGGACAGGTGCATCATCAAAATGGACAGGTCGCTCTCAAGCTCGATGACGAAGTCGCGGTCCGAGACGCCGTCGAGACTGTTTTGCGTGATGCGTGCGAAGCCGAGGGCCTTTGCCGTCGCCTCGCGGTCGATGGGGTAGGTCGTCGCGGTGAGCGCGCCGCTGCCAAGCGGGCACTCGTCCATGCGCTCGAGGCAGTCCTCGAGCCGGGTCACGTCGCGGCGGAGCATGTTCGCGTAGGCCAGCATGTAGTGGGCGAAGGTCGTCGGCTGCGCGCGCTGCAGATGCGTGTAGGCCGGCATGACTGTCTCCCCGTTTTCCTCCGCGATGGAGACGAGCTCTTCAATGAGTGCGAGAACCATGTCGCGAATTTCGGTGATCTCGGATTTTAAGTAGAGGCGCACGTCGACGGCAACCTGGTCGTTGCGGCTGCGGCCCGTGTGCAGCCGCTTGCCCGCCTGACCGATGCGGCGCGTGAGCTCGCCCTCGACCGCCATGTGGACATCCTCGACGTCGTTGCCGAACGTGAGCTTCCCGGCTTCGATGTCCGCGAGGATGTCCTTGAGGCCGGCTGCGATGTCGTCCGCGTCCTTCTGCGAGATGATCCCCTGCTTTGCGAGCATGGCCGAGTGCGCGAGAGAGCCGGCGATGTCCTGTTTGTACATGCGGAAGTCAAAGCCGATGCTGGCGTTGAGCTCGTCCGTGAGCGCGTCCGTATTCTTGTCAAATCTTCCTGACCAGAGCTTCATATCGATGTTCCCTTTCAAAAGTGGATTTTCTTGTCTCAAAACAGCGGGGCGAACAGCCGCAGAACGGAGTCGCAGAACGTGCCGACGAGCGCGCCGGTTTTGGTCTTGTGGCCCTCGCCCGCGTGGACCTCGTGGGAGACGGCGAAGGTCTCCTCCGCGTCCCGCCGCAGGTCCGCGACCGCCGGGCAGCCATACATCGCGACGCCGCACTCAAAGTGGAGATACAGACTGCGGTAGTCCATATTGATCGTGCCGACGACGGCGATGTCGTCGTCCGAGACGTAGCTCTTGGCGTGGATGAAGCCCGGCGTGTACTCGTAGATGCGCACGCCCGCCTTCAAAAGCGGCTCGAAATACGAGCGCGAGAGCTGGTAGGCAAGCTTTTTGTCCGGGATGCCCGGCAGCACCATGCGCACGTCGACGCCCCGCTTGGCCGCCGACATGAGCGCGAGACTCATCTCGTCGCTGATCGCGAGGTAGGGCGTGAAAATATAGACATAGTCCTTCGACTGCGCGAGGATGTCGAGATAAACGTTCGAGGAGACCGTCTCCCCGTCGAGCGGCGAATCGCTGAAGGGCTGGACAAAGCCGTGCGCGCCCTTCTGCGTGTCGGGGCAGCGGAAGGCCGTGAAGTCGGGGTCGTCGGGGTTGAAGGCGTTCCAGAGCTCGAGGAACATGTTCGTAAAGCTCCAGACGGCGTCCCCCCGCACCATGACGCCGGTGTCCTTCCATTTGCCGAAGCGGACGCGGCGGTTGATGTATTCGTCCGAGAGATTGATGCCGCCGGTGAAAGCGGTCCTGCCGTCGATCACCATGATCTTGCGGTGGTCGCGGTTGTTCATGACGCCGGAGACGATGGGGATAAAGGGGTTGAAGACGAGGCAGCGGACCCCGCGCTTTTCGAGCTTCCGCGAATAATTCGCGGGAATGTGGACAAGGCAGCCGACGTCGTCGTAGATGAGGCGCACGTCCACACCCTGCGCGGCTTTTTCGGCGAGGATGTCGAAGATCGTGTTCCACATCTCGCCTTCCTCGAGAATAAAATACTCGAGAAATATGAACTTTTCTGCTTTTTTCAGCTCCTCGAGCATATCGGCGTATTGATATTCGCCGAGCGAGTGGTATTTGACGCTGCTGTTTTCCCAGACGGGGAAGCGCCCGTATTCCGAAATGTAGGAGGCTGTACAGGCCTGCCGCGGCGCGCGCTCGCGCAGCTCGTCGAGCGGCTCCGGGTCCTGCGCCATGTAGAGCTCATGGTTCTCACTGCCGGTCTCAAGTCGCTTCCGCAGATATTTTGCCGGTCTGTTCTCTCCTAAAAGGATATAAAGTGGGCCACCGAGCAGCGGCACAACCATGATGAGGATGATCCAGCCGATCTTGTAGCCCGGCACGTCAACCTTGCTGATGATGTAGAGGACGACCGCGATGCTGAAGAGCTTGAAGAGCGTTGAAAACAGCTCGGAGTTGCCGACGATGTTCGAGAACATCATCACCATCCACGCGACCTGCACGAGGATGAGCACGGCGGTGATGAAAAAGCGGCTGGAGATAAATTTCAGAAATTTATGCAGTCTGACGCGTTCGACCATGCCCATCCCCCCTTTGGCCGGTGTCGAGCCCGGAAAAGAATTCTGTAAGTTATGATTATAACACCGCTCATTAAAGAATGAAAGATGAAATCCTCATTTTTCAGCAGTCAGAAGGAGGCTTCTATGCAATCTCGAACTCTCATATGCGCATTTTTGTTTCTGGCCCTGTGCGCCCTGCAGCTCTGCCGACCGAACACCGCCGAGGCCGTCCGCGCCTGCATCGAGCCGGCGATCGCGCAGGACATCCCGCTCCGTACCGACGCCGAGGCGCTCGGTCGCGCAATTGCCGGCGGCGGGGACGTGCAGGCCGTTTGGGCGCGGTGGATGGACGAGCGCGGCAGCGCCGCCGTCCGCGTCTCCGAACAGGACGCGCCGGCGGACAAAACGAACGCCGCTGCGGCCTTTTCGCGGCAGATCATGGCGTGGCAGAACCTCAGTGGCTTCGAGTCGCTGGCAAATCTGCCGGAGGCGCGGCGCGAACAGACCACACCCCGGGCCGTCCTGCCCTTGCCCACGCCCTGGACCGCCCTGCCCTCGCCCACGCCCGCGCCGACCCCCAGTCCGACCCCCAGTCCGACTCCGAGTCCCGCGCCGACGCCCGACCCCGCGCAGGCCAGGCTCTCGGCCTGTCTCGAGGAGCAGGCGGCCTTTTCCGACTATAGTGTACCCGCGAACGTGAGCTACAACATCCCCGCGTTGCCCTTTTCCTACGCATCCCCTGTCTCGGGCGTCGTCTCCTCCGGCTTCGGCTTCCGCGAACACCCGCTCGAGGGCAAGGTGCTCTTCCATTATGGCACGGACTTCGCCGTCCAGGACGGGACGAACGTCCTCGCCTTTGCCGACGGGACGGTCGCCGAGGCGGGCGAGATCACGGGCTACGGCAACTGCGTCGTCCTCGCGCACGCGGACGGCTGGACTACGCTCTACGCCCACTGCGGGTCCCTGCTCGTCAAGGCCGGGGACAGCGTGGCTCTGGGCGACAAGATCGCTCTGTCCGGGCACAGCGGCAATGTCACCGGCCCGCATCTGCACTTTGAGCTGCGGCACCGTGGCTTCTATGTGAACCCCGAATTTTACCGCTGATGCCAGCGGTCGCCTGCGTCCCGCCGCGCTTTCGGCTCGAGGTCGGCAGCGGCTTTCTGCTGCTTTTGGCCCTCGTCTGGTTTTTTGACGAGGGCGGGCTGCTGCCGCCGCTCGCCGCAGCAGCAGCAGCGCACGAGCTCGGACATATCGCGGCACTCTATGCCTTCGGCGCTTATCCGACGCGGCTGCGCGCCTCGCTTTCGGGCTTCGCGCTCGACTACGCGGGCGAGCTCACGCCCGGGCAGCTCGCGCTGACGGCGTTAGCCGGTCCCGCCGCCGGGGCCGGCTTCGCCGCGCTCTGCGCCGCTGTCGGCGCGCGGACGGACAGCGGCTTTTTCCTCGCCTCCGCGGGCATCGGTGTCGTGCTGACGGTCTTCAACCTTCTGCCTGTCGCGCCGCTCGACGGCGGCATCTGTGCGGAATTTGCGCTGACGCGTCTGTTCGGTGCGAAAACCGCGCAAATACTCTTGAACGTTCTTTTCGGTGCGGTCGTTGCACTGCTGCTCGGCGGCGGTCT
>JAKOSQ010000273.1 GCA_029777215.1 Bacillota bacterium | reverse complement strand
TTCTCTGTATTTCACAATGGCCTCGGCGATGCGGGGCGCGTAGCGCTCCTCGCCGAAATCATAGAGAATGCGTTTAAGGTCGGCATAGGACCAGGTGTTCACGATGTCCGCCGCCGTGACCGCGTCGCCGCGGTCCATGCGCATATCGAGCGGGGCGTCCGTCATATAAGAAAAGCCCCGGTCGGCTTCGTCGAGCTGCGGTGACGAGACGCCGAGGTCGAAGAGCATGCCGTCGACCTTGTCGATGCCAAGGTCGTCAAGGATATCGTCCAGATCGCGGAAGTTGCCGTGCACGAGCGTGATGCAGTCCATGAAAGGCTCGAGCCGGAGCACCGCGCGCTCGAGCGCGATCGCGTCCCGGTCGATGGAAATGAGCCTGCCGGTCGTGAGCCGGCTCGCAATCTCGTAGGAGTGGCCGCCCATGCCGAGCGTGCCGTCGACATAGATGCCGTCGGGCTTGATATTGAGGCTGTCGATGCATTCACGGAGCATCACCGAATAGTGTCCGTAATCCACTAAAATTCCAGCTCCTCCATCGCCGCCGCGATATTCTCGGGCGTAGTCTCGATTGTATCGACCGCCTTCCAGGCCGCGCTGTCCCAGAACTCCGCGTGGTTGTTGCAGCCGACGACGGTGACGTCTTTTTTGAGTCCCGCGTAGTCGCGGAGGTTCTGCGGAATGAGGATGCGGCCCTGCGCGTCAAGCTCGCACTTCGCGGCATAGGCGAAGAGCGGGCGCATCTTGCGCTGCTTGAAATAGGGCATGGCGTTGATCTTGTCGGAGAAGACCTGCCAGCTCTCCGCGGAATAGGCGGAGAGGCACTTGTCCATCGAAAGGGTGACATAAAAAACGTCGCCGAGGTCCTCGCGCAGGCGGGCCGGGATCGACAGACGGCCCTTGGCGTCCAGTGTGTGATCGTATGCGCCAGTCATGCTCATTGCGCCTGTCATGCTCGTCCATCCCCTTCCCGCTCGAGATCGCCAACGGCAGCTTCCTGCCAAAATCGGCGCGATTTTTGTCTCTGTTTGGCACTCGGATGGGGTTTTGATGCACTTTGCCCCACTTCTCCCCACCAAGCGGTTTCATTATAATCGTTTACATAAATTTTTGCAAGAGCAAAAAAGGCCGCTTCTGCGGCTGTTTATGCCCCATCCCTTGATGTTTGAAAGAGCGGAACACAAGACCTTGTGTCCGCTTTAGTGGACTGCTGATTTCAAACCCTAAATATAGAAAACCGGTCCGCCGAAAAAATTTTCGGCGGACCGGTTTCCTTTTTATGTAACGCTTGTGAACCTTATTCCTCTGTCTGTTCGTCGGGCTCTTCCTGCTGCGGCGCGGGGACGTTCTGGCGCGCGCCGGCGAGGCTGCGGAAACGGACGCGGGACTGCTGGACCTCGTTGAGGGCGGCGTTGACGGCCTCCTCAGTGCGGCGCAGGGCGTCGTCGACATAGTCGTTGGCGGCCTTCATGAGCTCGCGGGAGCGCTGCTCGGCGCGGTTGAGGGTGTCGCCCGCCTGGGCCTTGGCGCTGCGGGTGATCTCCGTCTCGTCGACGAGACGCTTGGCCTGTTCCTCCGCGCTGCGGCGGATGGTCTCCGCCTCGCGCTTGGCGTTGGCGATGAACTCGTCCTTCGCGGAAACGAGACGCTTGGCCTCCGTGAATTCGATGGGGAACTGGCTGCGGATGGAGTCGAGGAGACTCAGTGCGTTCTCGCGGTCAATCGTGCACTTGTTGTGTCCGCCGAAGGTCGAGGTTTTTGCGTCGGCGATCGTGTTGTAAAGCTCTTCGAGCAATACGGTGACTTCGTTATCCATTTCGTTGTCCATGTGTCAATTACCTCCGCTCTGGTATTTATTTTTTATCTCGTCTTCGACGACCTTCGGCACATAATCCGAAAGGTCCGCCCCGTACAGTGCGAGCTGCCGGACGGCGGTCGAGCTGACGTAGGTGTATTCGAGTTTTGCCGTGATGAAAAAGGTCTCGAGCTGCGGGTTGAGTTTTTTATTGAAAACGGCCATGGTCGTCTCGTACTCGTAGTCGATGTGGTTGCAAAGCCCCTTGATGATGACCGGGTTTTCGTACTGCCGGGCGAAGTCCGCCAGAAGCTCGATCGAGGAGCCGACCTCGACGTTAGGATAGGCAGCGACGACCTTTTTGATGAGCTCGACGCGCTCGTCGATCTCAAACAGCGGGTGTTTCTCCGGGTTCATGACGACGCTCACGACGAGGCGGTCGAAAATCTTCGACGCGCGGTCGATGATGTCGAGGTGGCCGAGCGTGATGGGGTCGAAGGTGCCGGGATAGATGGCGGTGATCATGAAGGCTTTCTTCCTTTCGGGGCCGACGGCTCAGGCCTTTTTTCCGCAGACGGTGAGCTTGACCTTGCCGTATTTGTATTCGCGGCCGATGAAATAGGGCGGGTCGAGGGGTTTAAGCGCGGTTTCGCTGTCAGTTTCGCAAATAATTATACCACCGTCAGCCAATATGTCAAACTTATTAATTTTTTTCAGCGCCGCGTCCATAAGTCCGCTCGCGTAGGGCGGGTCGAGGAAGATGAGATCGAACTGCCCCGTGTGCTCGAGATAGCCGATCGAATCGTCGCGCACGACGGTCGCCGCGAAGCCGCAGTGCTCGAGGTTTTCGCGGACGATGGCGATGGCGTCGTTCGACTGGTCGACGAAAGTGACGCTCTTCGCCCCACGCGAGAGCGCTTCGATGCCGAGCTGGCCGGTGCCGGCAAAGAGGTCGAGCACGCGGCGGCCCTCGATGTCGAACTGGATGATGCTGAAAAGGGACTCCTTGACCTTGTCGGTCGTCGGGCGGATATCCATGTTTTTCGGCTCGCGGAGCTTTCTGCCCCGCGCCGTGCCGGTGATAACTCTCATATGCTGTCCTCCGTCGTTTCTGTTTTCGTTTCTTCCCTGTGGAAGTGCTCCCAGACCGCCTTCGCCGTACTTTTCGGCACGACGGCGGCGAGCTCGTCGACGCTCGCCTCGCGGATGGCTTTGACCGTCTTGAACTGCTTTAGAAGCTCGTTTCTCCGCTTTTCGCCGACGCCGGGAATGTTCTCGAGCGCGGAACCGATGCTCGCCGTCCGCAGAGAGCGGTGGTATTCGATTGCAAAGCGGTGCGTCTCCTCCTGAATGTTGCCGACGAGGGCGAAGACGGCGGGATTGCCGTCGATGCCGACCTCCTGCCCCGACGAGTAGATGAGCGCGCGGGTGCGGTGACGGTCGTCCTTGACCATGCCGAGCGTTGGAATGGTCAGATTCATCGCGCACAAAACCTCCTCGGCGGTCCCGGCGTGGACCGCACCGCCGTCGATGAGCAGCAGGTCCGGCTTCGCGCCGAATTTTTCGTCGCCCTCTAGATAGTGCGTGAAGCGCCGGGTCAGCACCTCGCGCATGGCCCCGACGTCGTTTTGCTCCGTGAGCGTTTTGATCTTGAATTTGCGGTAATCGCGCTTGAGCGGACGGCCGTTTTCAAAGACGACCATTGACGCGACGATGCCAAAATTGCCGGTGTTGGAGATATCGTAGGACTCAATGCGGTGCGGGATGTCCGGCAGCGCGAGCGTGTCGCGCAGCCACTCGAGGGTCTTCAAGCGCCGCTGGTTCGCGGTCGTGAAGCGCAGAGATTCCTCCCGCGCGTTGACCATGGCCTTCTCGGTCCAGACATGCTTTTCACCGCGCTTCGGCGCGTCGACATAGACGCGCCGGCCGGCCGCCTGTGTGAGCAGCTCCTCGAGGTCTGCCATGTCCTCTGTCTCCATGGGGAGCAGCACGCCCTTCGGCCACGCGCCGCGCCGGGCGTAATACTGGCGCACGAGGGCGGAGAGCACCTCCGCATCGTCCTCGAGCGGCTCGTCCATGAGCTCGTATTCCTTGTCGACGAGGCAGCCGCCCATGAAGTGCAGCACCGAAAAGCAGCACTTCGCGCCCCGGTAGAAGCCGAAAGCGTCCGCGTCCGCGCTCTTGCCGCCGATGACGCTCTGGCGGTTCGAGAGATTTTCGATGGCCTTCAAGCGGTCGCGGTACTCGGCGGCGAGCTCGAATTTCATCTCGTCCGACGCGGCGTACATTTCGCTCTCGAGCCGCGCGCGCAGCTCGTCCGACTTGCCGGACAAAATGAGCTCCGCGTCGCGCATCCGCGCGCCGTACTCATCCGGCCCCGCCTTGCCGCCGCAGTAGCCGAGACAGTGGCCCATGTGGTAATTGAGACAGGGACGGTCCC
>JAKOSQ010000272.1 GCA_029777215.1 Bacillota bacterium | reverse complement strand
GAACTGACCGACGCGATCAACGAAATGTCGCAGAAGATCAGCAAGGCCGAGAAGATGCAGAGCGAATTCATCTCCTCCGTTTCGCATGAGCTGCGCACGCCGCTCACCGCGATCACCGGCTGGAGCGAGACGCTGCTCTACGACCCCGAGATTAAGGGAGACTCGCGCCGGGGCGTGCAGATCATTTCAAAAGAGGCGGCGCGCCTCACGAAAATGGTCGAGGAGCTGCTGGAGTTTACCCGCATTCAGGACGGGCGCTTTAATCTCAACATCGAACAGCTCGACGTCGAGGCCGAGCTCGAGGACTCCATCTTTGCCTACGGCGAGTTTCTGCGGCAGATGGAGATGGAGATCGACTACCGGCCCTGCGAAAAGGCCCTGCCGCTCATTGAGGGCGATCCGGAGCGGCTGCGGCAGGTCTTTCTCAACATTCTCGACAACGCCACCAAGTACGGCAAGGACGGAAAGCTCATCGAGGTCTCCATCGGCGAGGAGGACGGCTTCGTCGTCATCCGCGTGCGGGACCACGGGCCCGGCATCCCGGAGGGCGAGCTGCCCTTCGTCAAAAAGAAATTCTACAAGGGAAGCTCGAAGGAGCGCGGCAGCGGCATCGGGCTTGCCGTGTGCGACGAGATCGTCGCCCGCCACGGGGGCGAGCTCGTCATAGAAAACGCTGAGGGCGGCGGGGTGCGCGCGATTGTGCGCCTGCCGGCGCCGCGGCATTCAAATTCGGAAAGGACTCTCTGATATATGAGCGAAAAAGAACAGGGCGCGTGCGAATTTCGCACGATGATCGGCGGTCAGGCACTGATCGAGGGCATTTTGATGCGCGGACCCACGAAGCAGGCCATCGTCATCCGCAAGTCGGACGGGACCCTCGTCGACAAGGTCGAGGAGCCGCACTTCGTCCGCGAAAAGCACAAGTGGCTCGGCTGGCCCATTATCCGCGGCGCTGTTGCCTTCATCGAGTCGATGGTCTACGGCGTCAAGGCGCTGACCTATTCGGCCAACATGCTGCCCGAGGACGAGCAGGAGGAGCCGTCAAAATTTGAAGCCTGGGTTGAAAAAAAGCTCGGGTCCGAAAAGGCCGAGAAGTTTTTCATCGACCTCGCAGTTGTGCTGGGCGTTGTGCTCTCGGTTGGGCTTTTCGTGCTGCTGCCGACGCTGATCGCCGGCTGGGTCACGGACGCCGGGGCCACGACCTTCTGGCGGAACTTCACCGAGGGCGGCATCCGCATTGTCATTTTCCTGCTGTATATGTATTTCTGCACGAAATCGCCCGATCTCAAGCGGGTGTTTGAATACCACGGCGCGGAGCACAAGACCATCTTCTGCTACGAAAAGGGCCTTGAGCTCACCGTCGACAACGTTCGGCCGCAGAGCCGCTTTCACCCGAGGTGCGGCACGAGCTTCCTCTTTATTGTGATGATTATTTCGATCTTCGTTTTTTCATTTCTGAGCTGGAGCAATCCGCTCGTCCGCATGGCCACGCGCATTGCGCTGCTGCCGGTCGTCATGGGCTTTTCCTATGAGATCATCCACTGGGCCGGCGCGCACGACAACTGGCTGTCGACCGCGCTCTCCGCGCCGGGCAAGGCCCTGCAGCGGCTGACGACCGCCGAGCCGGACGACGGCATGATGGAGTGCGCCATCGAAGCTTTGAAGCTCGTTATTCCCGAGCAAAAGGGCGCGGACAAGTGGTGAGCGCGCAAGGGGAGAGATAAAATGCCGAGAACTTACAGCGATATTTACATCGACGTGCGCAAGAGACTGCGCGAAAAGGGCGTTGAGGCCTATCAGCTCGAAGCGCGGCTGCTGCTCGCGCACGCGGCGGGCAAGACCGTGGACGAGCTGCTGCGCGAGCTGCCGCTCTACGCCTCCGACCAGGTGGAGGAGCGCGTCGCCGCGCTCACCGAGCGGCGGATGCAGGACGAGCCCGTCGCCTATCTGCTGGGCGAGTGGGAATTTTACGGCCTGCCCATCGTTGTGACGAAG
>JAKOSQ010000271.1 GCA_029777215.1 Bacillota bacterium | reverse complement strand
CTCCTTCTGGGCGGTGACGTCGGTGTAGTTGATATAGGCGATCTGGGAGCCGTCCGGCTGGTCGTAGGACTTGGCGACGGCGTGGAGCCAGATGCACTTGTGGTTTTTCTCGTTGAGTGCACGGTAGACGCAGGACGCGCCGTGCCGCTCGGAAAAGACGGCCTGCATCGCGCCCTTGGTGATCGCCAGATCGTCCGGGTGGACGCGGCGGTAGAACTCCTCCGGCGTCGCGCCAACGATGTTCTTCTGCGTCACGCCGACGATCGTGCTCAGCGCGGGATTTGCCGCGACGAGCTCCAGCCGGCCCTCCCGCAGGCGCATTACGGCGATGCCGGCAGGGATATTGTCCACGAGGCTCTTACACTCGGCGTCCGTAAGACCGGGCAATGCGGAGGGGGTCTCCTGCACCAAAAAATTGGTGTAGTTGCAGATCATGACGGGCTTTTCGTCCATCGTGCCGACGATGCGGGAGACGCACCGCGTCTTGACATAGCCGTGGTCCCGACAGGGAATGTAGAAATCGCAGTAGACGTCGCGTCCGTCCGCTTCGATGCAGTGTACGACATGCGCGCGGACCTCCGGCAGATTGCCGGAAAAGACCGTGTCGCAGGCGTCGGTGTTTGTGCGCGCGTCGTACTCCTCCCGCGTGTAGCCGAGGATGCCGGGAATACACGGGGAATAATAGAGGATGCGGAGTCTGCTTTCGTCAACAAGATATACCGCGATATAACCGGGCATTCTTTCGACGGTTTTCAGCAGCTCGCCTCGGTCAATCTCAGACACTGGGCTCACCTCACTCTCCCGGCGGCAAAGCCGTCCGACTCACAGCCCTCCCCGAAAGGACGGCATAGTGATATATGTATTATATTTTATCATGTATCTTTCGTTTTACCAGCATTTTTTACGAAAAAACACATTTCGTGTCAGTTTCGCCCGGCGTCCATGCGCTTTTTTCGGCGATGAAAAGCGACAGCGCCGCGGAAACCTTCTCCGCGGCGCTGCCGTCCGGTGTTTTTCAATAGCCGAGGATGTCAAGCGACTCGTCGTCCTGTCCCTTCGTGATCGCTCGGATCACGACACAATAGCTGTAATCCTCGCTGACCTGCACGGTGACGCGGTCGCCAACGCGGTGGCCGAGGATCGCGCCGCCGACGGGCGACTCCTTGCTGATGCGGCCCTTGAGCGCGTTCTGGCGCAGCGTCGTCACGAGGTGTATCGTCTGGATCTCGTCGTCGTCCTCAAAAAAGAGCTCGACCTTGTCGAAAAGGCCGACGGTGTCGTCCGTTGTTTTCACAGTGATGATCTTCGCGGTGTCGATCATGCGCTCAAGATAGCGAATGCGGCTCTCGTTGCGGGACTTTTCGCGCTTGGCCGCCTTGTATTCAAAGTTTTCGCTCAGATCGCCGAAGGCGCGCGCGGTCTTGACGTCCTCCAGAATCTGCGGGCGCAGGACCCTTGTGCGGTGCTCAAGCTCCTCGCGCATTTTTTTGATGTCAACTTCCGTCAGTTCGTCGTACATGGACTGTCTCCTGTTATCTTATATGTATTCCTCAAAAGTCGAGGTGCTGCCGGCTGTCGAGGCCCTGTTGCTTGAAGTCGGACGAGAGAAAGTCGATCGCCGTCGGCAGCACACAGAGCAGGTGCATGGTCTGCGGCAGCTTTCTCAGCGCTTCGAGTGGGATCTTCTTGACCTCCGCCGCGCGGCAGTAGGCGTCCGAAAACGGCTCGATGACCTTGGCGACACCCGTCACCTGCATGCCGTGGAGCTTGCCGAAGCCCTCGTATTTGTCGAAGATCGCGAGGCAGACGTTTGGGTTTTTCTCGAGCGCCGCAAATTTCTGCCCGCCCTCCGTGAACATCCAGAACGCACCGTCGTGCCAGCTGTATTCGATCGGCGTGCAGCGGACGAAGTCCCCCGCGCCGGTGGCGAGCGCACAGGTGTCGTTCGCGGCGATATAGGCTCCGACGGCGGCGAGCAGCGTCTCGCGGTCGGCCTTTTTCCCGGCGGCGTCCTTCGCGATCCAGAAGCGCGCGGCTGACTGATATTCCTCATGTGTCATGCATACAGCCCCCTTTGTGTTTTGTCCCCATCATAGCACATTTTTCCGCGTTGTGCCACGAAAACGGGCATAAAAAACGGCGCCGAAGCGCCGTCCATTGATTGTCGCCTTTGCTGCATCCTCTTTCAGAGCGCCATCAAGCGGGTTGATGCGGAAGCCGGAAGAGAGCTTTTCAAGGCTCTTCGCGAGCTGCGTGTTGTTCATGCCCAGCTGACGATAAGCATTAACGAAAGCAGCTCGTTTGCAGTGCTTTTTTGTTTGCCGGGCTCTCCCGGTTTTATTTTTGCCATTTACTCGCGGCCCCGCGCAGAATATAATAGAGTAATCACAAGTCAGACGGGAGGCCTGCAAATGGCACAGGGCGAAAACAGGACCTATATCGCGATCGACCTAAAGTCGTTTTACGCCTCGGTCGAGTGCGTCGAGCGCGGGCTCGACCCGCTGACGACAAACCTCGTCGTGGCCGACGCCTCCCGCACGGAAAAGACGATCTGCCTCGCGGTCTCGCCGGCGCTCAAGGCCTACGGCATCCCCGGCCGCGCGCGGCTCTTTGAGGTCGTGGAGAAGGTCAAGATCATCAACGCCCAGCGGCAGTTCCGCGCGCCGGGGCGCGAGCTCTCCGGCAAGAGCTGCAGCGCGCCGGAGCTGAAGGCAGACCCGTCGCTCGCACTCTCCTACGTCGTCGCGCCGCCGCAAATGGCACGCTACATTGAGATCAGCACGCAGATTTATCAAATCTATTTAAAATACGTCGCGCCCGAGGACATCCACGTCTACTCCATCGATGAGGTCTTCATCGACGCGACGAATTATCTCATCACCCGCCGCCAGTCGCCGCGCGAGTTTGCGATGACGATGATCCGGGAGGTTCTGCGCTCGACCGGCATCACGGCCACGGCGGGCATCGGGACCACTCTCTATCTCTGCAAGATTGCCATGGACATCGGTGCGAAGCGCATCCCAGCCGACCGCGACGGCGTCCGCATCGCGGAGCTCGACGAGGCGTCCTACCGCCGCGAGCTCTGGGACCACCGGCCGCTCACGGATTTTTGGCGCGTCGGCCGGGGCTACGCGAAAAAGCTCGAGGGCTGCGGCCTGCTCACGATGGGCGACGTCGCGCGGGCGTCCCTGCAAAACGAGGCGCTCTTATACCGGCTCTTCGGCATCAACGCGGAGCTGCTCATCGACCACGCCTGGGGCTGGGAGCCGTGCACAATCGCGGACATCAAGGCCTACCGGCCCGCGTCGAACAGCATCAGCTCCGGACAGGTGCTCTCCCGCCCCTACGATTTTGAAAAGGGCCGTCTCATCGTGCGTGAGATGACGGAGCTGCTGGTCCTCGAGCTCGTGGACAAGGAGCTCGTCTGCGACCAGATGGAGCTAACCGTCGGCTACGACATCGCGAACATGGCGAAGGGCGGCACTTACAGCGGCCCCGTCACCGCCGATTTCTATGGCCGCGAGGTGCCGAAGCACGCGCACGGCACCGAAAATCTCTCGCGGCCTGGCTCCTCGACAAAGCGCATCGTCGAGGCGGT
>JAKOSQ010000270.1 GCA_029777215.1 Bacillota bacterium | reverse complement strand
TCCGCAGCGGTGAGATAGAGCGTCCGGCCATAGTTTTTGCCGGTGTCCTCTGCAACGATTGGAATGCTCAGACGGGCCAGCTCTTTCTTGACAGCGATGACATTGCGCTCGCCGATGCCCGCGAGACTTGAATTGTTGACGGGAGCGAACATCTGCGCTCCCCCGGCGATCTTTGCGCGCAGACGGATCTTGCCCGCGCCCATGCCGATCAGTTTCTTCATCAAAAGCTCGATCGCCGTGTCCGCGTATTTGGCGGTCTGCGCCGCCGCCTGGGGATCGGTGAAATCCTTGACGCTGGGCAGCATGATGTGCGACAGTCCCGCAAGCTTGTAAACGGGATCATACAGACAGATGCCTACGCAGGAACCGAGCGCGTATGTGACCAACGTGTCGTCGTCCTTTGCGACATTTAAGTCCGCTATCCCGACCGTGATCGTTTTGCTCATGTATCCAGCCCCAGACTCTCCATAATTTTTTTGAGGCCGTCGACCTCAGGGATGAGCAGAATGTGGCTCGAAGCGCCGTTATTTTCCTCGTGTCCAAATTCGTCTTCGATCATGATGATCTTATCGCTGATGTTCGCGTAGTAGATCGCGGGGACGCTCAGCAGCGCGCCCGCCATATCGACGTTCATGGTCGGGACCGAGATGTCAATGGTCAGCCCCGTCATCGCGGCCATGGCGTTGATGTAGGAGGCGGCCATGATGTTGCCGACCTCCTGGATCGTGCTCTTGTCCATTTCGTCGAGCTCCGAGAAGCCGTCGAACTCCGAGCCGACCAGTGAGTTGAGGACCATGTGTGCAAATTCCTTGTGCAGCAGGAACATCATCATGCCGGTAATGTCGCCGCTGAGACTGAACAGGATGCCGACCAGCAGCTGCTCCGGTCCGCCAAGCTGATCGCAGGCGGTGTTATAGTCGAGGACGTTTATCTTCGGAACGGCGATGTTGACCGCCTTTTCAAGCATGGACGAGAGCGCGGTCGCCGCGTTGCCGGAACCGATATTTCCAATCTCGCGTAGGGCGTCGAGCTGCATCTCGCTAAGGTCGCTGTAATCATTTAATGCCATAATATCCTCCCATGTCTTTGTCGCGCTGTCCGCGGCGGATGTCGTTCAAAGCGCTCAAGAGCGCAGGGAATTGACGGTCTGCTCGTCCTCGTCCGCCGTCTGGAGGACCTTGGCGCTGAGCTGATAGGCCCGCTGCGCCGCGACGAGATCGACCATGCCGTCCACCATGGACATGCCGGACTGCTCGAGATAGCCGGTGACGACGTCCGGTTTTTCGATCACGGACGCTGCGCCGCTCTGGGCGTTCGCCTCATAGAGGTTTGAGGAGATCGGCGTGAGCGCCTCGGGATTTGCAAAGCGGAAAACGCCGACCTGCGCGGTGAGCGACGCGGGATCGAAGCCGGTTTTTTTCTCCGCGGCCGCGTCCTGCGTGTCCGTGTCCGTGCCCGTCTCCGCGTTCTCTGGGACCGTCGCGGTGGAAGAAAGGGCGGCAATGTGGTTGCCGTTTTTGTCGAGAACGTAGTCTCCGTTCTCGTCGACAAGATAACTGGTGTTTCCCTCGGCGCTGATGGTGAACGCGCCGCTGCGCGTATAGCGGACGCCGTTTTTGGTGTCCACGGCAAACCAGCCATCGCCGTTGATCGCAAGGTCAAGGCTCTCCCCCGTCGGGACAAGAGAGCTTTGCGAGGGGTTGATGCCGCCGTAGCTCGCGCGGCTGCCCTGACCGGACAGCACGTCCGCGGACTTGACATACATCTTCGAATAGAGAAGATCGCTGAACGACGTCACAACGGGCTTGTAGCCGGTCGTGTTGATGTTGGCTATGTTGGCGCCGATATTGTTGATGTAATACTGGTTTGCAGCCAACCCGGCAGCGCCGGTGAAAAGTGTTCTCGACATAGTTTGTCCTCCCCGTCGGTCAGACGGATGCGATCTGCGCGGATTTGCGGTCGAGCGCGTCAATAATCTTGAGCGCGGACGCACAGCTCTGCAAATCGCGCTGCGCGGCGATCAG
>JAKOSQ010000269.1 GCA_029777215.1 Bacillota bacterium | reverse complement strand
TCCAGATCCGGGACGACATGCTCGACGCCCTTTCGACCGACGAGGCCATGGGCAAGACCGTCGGCACCGACGAGCGGGAGCAAAAGACCACCTTCATGTCGCTCTACGGGGCGGAAAAGTGCGAAAAAATGATCGCCCGGCTCACGGAAAACGCCAAGTCGACCGTGTCGGCCGCCTTCCCGGAGCCGCGGCTGCTGGTCGAATTTGCGGACGCTCTCGCCGCGCGCGAGAAGTGACGAAAAACAAATATTCATTTCGCAATGAATAAAATACGAAAAGCGCCTGTTTTACCCTTGTAAATACAGGCGCTTTTTGGTATGATAAGAAAATAGAATTTAACGGGAAACGGATGCGGCGGGAGCTCGCCGCGCGTCTACTGAGGAAATAACAGTGAGTATTTTAGAAAGCATCAACTCGCCGGACGACCTGAGAGGTCTGACGACGGACGAGCTGCAGACCCTCGCGGAGGAGCTGCGCTCATTTTTAATAGAAAACGTCTCCAGGACCGGTGGGCATCTCGCGTCGAACCTCGGCGCGGTCGAACTGACACTGGCGCTCCACCGGGTCTATGACACGTCGCGCGACCGGCTCGTCTTCGACGTTGGCCACCAGAGCTATGTCCACAAGATCCTCACCGGGCGGCGCGAGCAGTTCGACATGCTCCGCCGGCTCGGCGGGCTTTCGGGCTACCCGAAGCCGTCGGAGAGCATCCACGACGCGGCCATCGCGGGCCACGCCTCAAATTCCGTCTCCGTCGCGCTCGGCATGGCGCGCGCCCGCTCCCTCGCGCACGAGGACTACAGCGTCGTCGCCGTCGTCGGCGACGGGGCGCTCACGGGCGGCCTCGCCTACGAGGGCCTGAGCGACGCGGGCGACTCCCACGAGCCGCTGGTCGTCATCTTAAACGACAACGGCATGGCGATCGACTCCAACGTCGGCGGCATGGCGCACCGGCTCTCCAAAATGCGTGTGCGCCCCGGCTACTTCAAATTCAAGCGCTGGTACCGGCGCGTTTTCGGCAAAGTCCCGGCGCTGTACAACTTTAACCACCGCGTGAAGGAATGGCTCAAGCGGCGGCTCATCCCCGGAAACCTCTTTTCGGACCTCGGCTTCCACTACCTCGGCCCGGTCGACGGGCACGATCTCGTGCAGCTCGAGTCCGTTTTGAGCTGGGCGAAGGAGCTCAAAATGCCCGTCCTCGTCCACGTCATCACCCAGAAGGGCCACGGCTACCCCTTCGCCGAGCAGGAGCCGGAGCTCTACCACGGCGTGGACGCCTTCGATGCCGACTGCGGCGTCTACCACGGCGAGCACCCCGGCTTTTCGCACGTCTTCGGCGAAACGCTCTGCACCCTCGCGGAGAGCGACCGGCGCATCGTCGCGGTCACGGCAGCGATGTGCTCCGGCACCGGACTCACGGACTTTGCCAGCCGTTACCCGGACCGCTTTTTTGACGTTGGCATCGCCGAGGGCCACGCCGTTGCGATGGCGGCGGGCATGGCAGCACGCGGCCTTATCCCCGTGTTCGCGGTGTATTCGAGCTTTCTGCAGCGGGGCTACGACATGCTCATCCACGACGTTTCGCTCTCAAGGCAGCACGTCGTTTTTGCCGTTGACCGCGCCGGTCTTGTCGGCCGGGACGGGGAGACGCACCAGGGCGTTTTCGACGTTGACTATCTCTGCAGCGTGCCGCACATGGCGGTGCTGTGTCCCGCGAGCTTTGCGGAGCTGCAGGAAATGCTCGAGCTCGCCTGCTACCACATCGACGGCCCCGTCGCCGTCCGCTATCCGCGCGGCGGCGAGGGCGACTACAAGCTCAGCTGCGGCAGGAGCCCCGCGGCGGTTCTGCGCCGGGGCGGGGACCTCACTCTCGTCGCCTACGGGACGATGATCAACGAAGCGCTCGCCGCGGCGGACGTCCTTTCGCGTCTCGGCGTTTCGGCGGAGGTCGTGAAGCTCAATTTCATCAATCCTCTCGACACGCGCCCGGTCCTCGAATCTCTGCGCCGGACGGGGAGACTGCTGGTCTCCGAGGATGTCTGTGCCGCCGGCAGCGTCGGCAGCCGTCTGCTCGCCGCCTGCGCGCGGGAGGGCGTTTTGCTCCGCGCGGCGGAAACGCTCGATCTCGGGACCGGGATTGTCGAGCACGGCAGCGTTGCGGAACTGCTGCATCTGCGCGGCGTCGACCGCGACGGCATCGTGGAGGCCGCAAAGCGCATGCTCGATATTGACGGAAACGAGGTGAAGGCCCAGTGAAAAAAGGAAGACTCGATCAGCTCGTTTTCGACCGGGGGTTGACGGACTCGCGCGAGCGCGCGAAGACCTCCATCATGGCGGGCCTCGTGTTCGTCAACGGCCAGCGCTGCGACAAGCCCGGCACCCCCGTCGCCGAGGACGCGCAGATTGAACTCAGGGGCGATGCCATCCCCTATGTCAGCCGGGGCGGGCTCAAGCTCGAAAAGGCGCTCAAGGTCTTCAATTTTGACCCGAGCGGCATCGTCTGCGCCGACTGCGGCGCGTCCACCGGCGGCTTTACGGACGTACTGCTCAAAAACGGCGCGCGCAAGGTCTACGCGATCGACGTCGGCTACGGCCAGCTCGCCTGGAGCATCCGCTCGGACGAGCGCGTCGTCGTCATGGAGCGCACCAACGTCCGCTATGTGACGCCGGACATGCTCGACGAGACGCCGCAGCTCGCGGTGATGGACCTGTCGTTCATCTCCATCAAGCTCGTGCTGCCGGTCGTCCGGGAGCTGCTGCCGGAGGACGGGACGGTCATCTGCCTCATCAAGCCCCAGTTTGAGGCCGGAAAAGACAAGGTCGGAAAAAAGGGCGTCGTCCGCGAGAGATCGACTCATGTCGAGGTCGTCCGGGACGTGCTCGACTTTGTCGCCAGCGTGGGCTACACCGCGCTCGGCCTCGACTATTCGCCCATCCGGGGACCGGAGGGCAACATCGAATATCTTCTGCTGCTGAAAAAAGGAGAATATGACGCCCCGGCGCTCGACCCGCAAGCCGTCGTCGAAGCATCGCACGCCGCTTTCGGCGCATAGAGAGGGGAAGGCCCATGAGCGATCCGGGACAGATCATCCTGCGCGCGAACCCGAAGCGGGACATAAACTTCGAGAACACTGCACGCGTCTATGAGTTGCTGGAAAACGCGGGCTTCCGCGTCTGCGTGTGTCCGACGGAGCGGGGAGAGGAACTGCCGCTGCGGATCAAAACTGCGCCGCTTGAAGAGGCGGCGCGCAGCGCGCGCCTGGTCGTCTGCTTCGGCGGGGACGGGACCATTCTGCGCACGGCCCGCGCTGTGATGGCGTCCCCCGTGCCGATCCTCGGCGTGAACCTCGGTCACAAGGGCTTCCTCGCGGAGCTCATGCCGGAGGACACGGAACTAATCCTCAAGGCCGCGCGCGGGG
>JAKOSQ010000268.1 GCA_029777215.1 Bacillota bacterium | reverse complement strand
TAGCCCGTTCGGGAAACGATGCATTTGACGCCCGCGATCTCGCGGTCAAATTTGCAGGTATAGTATTTTTCGGGGATGTCGTCCGGGGAGGCGAGCTTGCGGAGGATGGCCTCGGCCTTCGGTCCCTGCAGCGCCAGCTGGGCGACCTCGTCGGAGATGTCGGTTAACTCGACGCTGCCGAGCTCGTGCGCGAGCATCCAGTCGAAGTCCTTGTCCTTGTTCGCGGCGTTGACGACGATGAGGTAGCAGTCATCGGCCTTTTTGTAGACGATGAGATCGTCCACCACGCCGCCCTGTTCGTTGCACATCGGGCTGTAGCGCGCCTGGCCGATCTCCATATCCGTGTAGTCGTTCGTGAGCAGGTGGTTGAGGTTCATGAGCGCGTCGTCGCCAACGCAGGTGATCTCGCCCATGTGCGAGACGTCGAACAGTCCGCAGGCGGTGCGGACAGCCATGTGCTCGGCGATGACGCCCGAATACTGCACCGGCAGCAGCCAACCGGCAAAGGGAACGATCTTGCCTCCGAGGCTGACGTGTTCATCATAGAGCGGCGTTTTAAGTTCCATCTTTCCTTCCTCTTTCTATTAAAAATGTTGATCGATAAGCAAAAAAGAGCGCAGAGAATTGCTCTGCGCTCTGTGGATTTACCTGAAAGATTTACTTCTTCGGTGCGCCCGCCAAACGGCTGGCTGCTTTCCAGAGTTTCGTCCAGAGCTGGTCCTTTTGCCTGAGAGTTTTTTCGCGCTTCCCCTTCGGCGCCGCGTGAGCGGCCTCTCCCAGCTCCTTCAACCGGATATTCAGTTGTTTTCTCCGCGCGCAGCGGCACGGAACACATTGGTTTCTCTTACTATTTAAAATAGTACCATCCCTTTTTTTCAGTGTCAAGTCTTTCAAAAGACGCTCTGGTATTTTTTCTCCTGCTGTTCATATCGGCCGATTTCAGCGCTCCGCTTTTAGTATATTCCACAACGTCAAAACGGGCGGAGGCGGGGGAGCGCGCGTGAGTGTTTTCCCCGGCGCAAAAAACGCCCCCGCAGCAAAGCTGCGGGGGCGTTCTCATTTTTCATTGATATCAGTTGATGATGCGTCTTGCGCCGACATAGTGGCTCGTGTAGTAGCTGTCGGAGAGGTTCGAGATCTTGACGACGTCGCCGGTGTGGGGCGCGTGGATGAACTGGTTGCCGCCGATGTAGATGCCGCAGTGGCCAATGTAGCTGCCGTCGACCGAGGTGAAGAGCAGCACATCGCCGGGACGCAGGGCGCTGACCGAGGTGCCGTTGTAGGACAGGCCGGCCGCCGTGCGGTTGACGCTGTAGCCGAAGTGGCGGTAGCAGTAGTAGACGAGCCCGGAGCAGTCAAAACCGGAGGGGGAGGTCCCGCCGTAGACATAGGGCACGCCGAGGAATTTCTCCGCGTAGTTCACGATGTCCTGACCGGTGCCGCCGGAGACGGTCGTGTCGTTCGTCCAGCTGCTGCCGGTGCTCGGCTTGCTGCTGCCGGACGAGGAGGAACCGGAGGAGGTCGGCTTATTGCTGTTCGCGATCTGGTTCGCGGCGGCCTGCTCAGCCTGCAGACGCTTCTGTTCTTCAAGCTCGGCCTGCATGTTTGTGATCTGTCCGGAGATCGAAGCGGACAGCGAGTTCACGGACTGGAGCTGGGCGGCGTAGTCGGCGGAGCTGGCCTGCAGGGTCGAAAGGACGCCCTTGACCTCTTCCTGCTGGGAGAGCAGGTCCGCCTGTTTGTCCTGGTATTCCTGGAAGACCTCCTGCTGCGTAGCCATTTCGGTCTCCATGGCGGACTTCGCGTCCTCTACTTTTTTCGCGGCGTCTCGGACCTC
>JAKOSQ010000267.1 GCA_029777215.1 Bacillota bacterium | reverse complement strand
GTTCTTGCAAACTTCGCAGCCGACACCTTCAAGGCCAAGAAGGCCTACTGCCTGTCCGAACTCGGCGACGACTACTCCGTCGGTCTGTGCAAATACTTCCAGCAGGCGTTTGAGGCCCTCGGCGGCACCGTCGTTTCCGAGAGCTTCCCGACCGGCAACTCCGACTTCTCCTCCTACATCGCCAACGCCAAATCCCAGGGCTGCGACGTCTTCTTCGCTCCCTGCTCTACCGACTCCGCGGCGCTCATTATCGACCGTGCCAGCTCCGACGGTCTGACCATCCCGATGCTCGCGGGCGATACATGGGACTCCAACGTCATCCTCAACGCCATCAAGGGCAAAGACCTCAAGCTCTACGTCACCACTTTCTATCAGGAGGGCGGCAACAAGGAATTCGATGACGGCTTCAAGGCGTGGCTCAACTCCGACAAGACCGCGCTCGCCAGCAACGGCGGCGACGACACCATCGCGGCGGTCTCCGCAATGGGCTTCGACGCCTACCATGTCGCACTCGAAGCACTCAAGGCTGCCGGCACCACCGATCCCGCGGCTGTCAACAAAGCGCTCTGGAATGTCGACTACACCGGCGTTTCCGGCGAGATCAAGTTTGACACCACCAACGGCGACGCAGTCCGCGATTCCGCATATGTCAAGACCGCCAACACCCAGACGGGCGTCTGGGACTTCGTCGGCATCCAGAAGGCAAAATAAAAACGAAGCTATAATCAGAAACGGCAAGGCGGGGGCTCTGCCCCCGCCAAACCGTATCACAGCACTTTTCCTAAAAATCTGAAATTTTTTAATTTGGGCTGCCTCGAAAGGGCGCGAAGATCGCTCTCTTTCGAGACAGCCCGCAATGAGGGGGTCCCTGCATGAGCTTTTCCGAAGTCCTGCCGTATATCCTTTCGGGTATCTCCGTCGGCGGACAGTACGCGCTGATCGCCATCGGCTATACGATGGTGTATGGCATCCTGCGCCTCATCAACTTCGCACACGGCGATGTGTTCATGGTCGCCGGTCTGATGATGGTCTATCTCTCGGCCAGCATGCCGCTCTACATAGCCATTCCAGTGACGATCGTGCTGACGGTCCTGCTCGGCTTTGCGATCGAGCGCGCGGCCTACAAGCCGCTGCGTACCGCGCCGCGCATGTCCATCATGATCTCCGCCATCGGCGTGAGCTACCTGCTGCAAAACCTCGCGCTGTACGTCACCGGCGGTCTGAACAAAAACTATCCGTCCATCCCCTGGCTCTCCGACACGATCCACATCGCGGGCGCTGTCACGAAGCGCGTGACAGTCGTCACCCCGATCATCACGATCGTGCTCGTCATTATCCTCGTGCTCTTTATCAACCACACGAAAATGGGCATGGCCATGCGCGCTGTCTCGCGCGACTTTGAGACGGCCCAGCTCATGGGCATCAAGATCGACAGCGTCATTTCGATGACCTTTGTCATCGGCTCGCTGCTCGCGGCCATTGGCTCCATGCTCTATTTCACGAACTATCCCGGCGTCGTACCGACCTCCGGCGCGATGCCCGGCCTCAAGTGTTTTGTCGCGGCGGTGTTCGGCGGCATCGGCTCCATTCCGGGCGCGGTCGTTGGCGCGTTCATCATCGGCATCTGCGAGAACCTCATTAAGGGACTCGACACGATGCTCGTCTCGGCGGGCGTTGTTTCCAAGCCGCTGAACCTCGCGACTTTCTCAGACGCGTTCACCTTTGTGCTGCTCATTATCATTCTGTTCGTGCGTCCCACCGGCCTGTTCGGCGAGAAGCAGACGGATAAGGTCTAAGGGGGGCGAAAACATGAAAAAATCGACGAAGCTCCTTATAAACCTCGGCCTCATGGCTGCACTGATCCTCGTAATTTTGCTCGAGAGCATGTTCCTGCCCTCGACCTCGATGATCTTCCCGGTCATCCGCAAGGGCGCGATCTACGCGCTCGTCGCCGTTTCGATGAACCTCACGAACGGCTTCACGGGCCTGTTTTCCCTCGGCCAGGCAGGCTTCATGCTCATTGGCGCCTACACATACGCGATCTTCACAATTCCAGATGCCGACCGTGCGAGCGTCTACATGTACTTTAACGGCGGCGCGATCCACGCGAACCTGCCCGTCATCGTCGCGCTGATCCTCGCTGGACTCGTTGCCGCCGGCTTTGCCTATCTCATCGGTCTGCCGGTGCTGCGCCTCAAATCCGACTACCTCGCGATTGCGACGCTCGGCTTTGCCGAGATCATCCGCGCGATCGTCCAGTGGAACACGCTCGGGCCGATCACGAACGCCTCCAACATGCTCCGCAAATTCGCGACCTTCGAGTCGATCGTCGCTGGCTGGCGGACGTCCTCGCCCGCCTTCAACGAGGCGTGTAAAAACGCCAAGTGGCTGCCGACCTTCCTCACAACGCTGATGCCGGTGCTCATCTGCGGCATCTGCATCGCGGTCATCGTCATGCTCATCAACTCGTCCTACGGCCGCGCCTTCAAGGCCATCCGCGACGACGAGATCGCCGCCGAGGCCATGGGCATCAACCTTGCCAAACACAAGATGCTATCCTTCTGCACAAGCTCCTTCTTAGCTGGCATTGGCGGCGCGCTGCTCGTCATGTATCAGGCGACGGTCAAGGCTTCGGTCTACAGCTCCGCCATGACCTACGAAATTCTGCTGATCGTCGTTCTCGGCGGCATCGGCTCCATCACCGGCAGCTGCATCGGCGCGTTCCTCTATGTCGCCTGCTCCGAGTGGTGGCTCCGCGGACTCGACAGCGGCAAGTTCCTCGGCATTTCCGCGCCAGGCGTCTTCCGCAACGGCTTTCGCCTCGTCGTCTTCTCCGTCATCATCATGTGTGTCGTACTCTTCTGGCGCAAGGGCATCATGGGCGACCGGGAGCTCGACGTCGAAAAGCTTTTTGGGAGAAAAAAGAAACACGGCGGCGGCTCCGGCCCCGATCTGCCCAGCGGGGAGGTGAGCGACAATGGCTGAAAAAGAAAACGTCCTGCGCCTTTCTGACGTTACCATGCAGTTCGGCGGCGTCGTCGCCGTCAACAACCTCTCGATGGAAGTAAACAAGGGCGAGATCGTCGCGCTCATCGGCCCCAACGGCGCCGGCAAGACGACGGCCTTCAACTGCATCACGGGCGTCTATGAGCCGACGAACGGCCAGATTGAATTCTGCGGGAAGACCATCGTCGAAAACCATCCGCGCGGCAAAATGGCCAAGACCTACGCCGGCGAAAACGCCGACAAGTACAAAAAAACGATCAGCCAGACACCGGACAAGATCACGCAGTGCGGCATCGCCCGCACGTTCCAGAACATCCGTCTGTTCGGCAGTCAAACCGTCTATGAAAACGTCCTCATCGCCAAGCACATGCGCGCAAAGCAGAACATGCTCTCCGCGACCTTCCGCGTCAACCAAAAAGAGGAAGCGCGCATGAACGCCGAGACGCTGGAGCTTCTGCGCCGGCAGGGCATGCTCGACATCAAGGACGAAAAAGCCACAAACCTGCCCTATGGCCAGCAGCGCCGGCTGGAGATCGCCCGCGCGCTCGCGACCGACCCGAAGCTCCTGCTGCTCGACGAGCCGGCGGCGGGCATGAACCCGCAGGAGACGCTCGAGCTCGCGGCCTTCATCAAGCAGATCCGCGCCGATTACGACGTGACCGTGCTCGTCATCGAGCACCACATGGACCTTGTCATGCAGATCTCGGACCGCATTTACGTCCTGGATTTCGGCAAGCTCATCGCAGCGGGCACGCCCGCGGAGATTCAAAACAACAAGAGCGTCATCGACGCATATCTGGGGGTGGCCGAGGATGCTTAAAATTGAAGACCTGAAGGTCAATTACGGCGGCATTGAAGCCGTCAAGGGCATCACGTTCGACGTCGCGGAGGGCAGCATCGTCACCCTCATCGGCGCCAACGGCGCGGGCAAGTCGACGACCCTGCGCACGATCGCGGGTCTGGTCCAGCCCCGCAGCGGCAAGATCAGCTTCATGGACGAGGACATCACCGGCCTCAAGCCCGACAAGATCGTCTCCCGCGGCATCACGCTGGTGCCGGAGGGCCGCCGCGTGTTCTCCGACCTCACCGTTCTGGAGAACCTCAAGGTCGGCGCGTATCTGCGCAATGACAGCCTCACGGACGATATCAACTGGGTCTATGAGCTCTTCCCGCGCCTCAAGGAGCGCTCGTGGCAGGCGGCCGGAACGCTCTCCGGCGGCGAGCAGCAGATGCTCGCGGTTGGTCGCGCGCTCATGTCCCGCCCGAAGCTCATGATGATGGACGAACCCTCGCTTGGCCTCGCGCCGATCGTTGTGAAGGACATTTTCTCCATCATCAAGGAGATCAACAAGCGGGGCGTCACCATTCTGCTCATCGAGCAGAACGCCAACATGGCGCTGCACACGGCGGACGTCGGCTACGTCCTCGAGACCGGCAACATCACGCTGAGCGGACCCGGCGACGAGCTTTTGAAAAACGATGCCGTCAAAAAAGCCTATCTCGGCAAGTGACACACAAAAAGGGGCCGCCTTCCACGCAGAAGGCGGCTCTTTTGCCCTATTCAAGGAAGGAAGACAAGTATGGAAGATTTAACTCAGACCGCGCGCGAGTGCTTCTCCGCGGATCAGTACGCAATCAAAACAACGGGCGTCAAGATCGAAAAGGTCTCGCCGGGCTACTGCCTGTGCAGCCTCGCGATCGACGAGCGCCACCTCAACAACAACGGCGACGTGATGGGCGGCGCGCTCTTCACGCTCGCGGACTACGCCTTCGGCACCGCCGCAAACATCGGCGGGCAGCCGACGGTCACGCTCTCGTGCACGATCAATTTCATGCGCGCGACGCGCGGCCCTGTCGTCTATGCCGAGGCGAAAAAGCAAAAGGTGGGCCGGAACGTGAGCTTCTTTGAGGTTGACATAACTGAACCAGACGGCAAGCTGATCGCGGTCATGCAGGCGAGTGGCTTCGTGCCGGCAAAGAAGGACTCAAAGGGCGGCGCCTGAGCCGCCGGGTGCAAAGAAGGCTTCGATTTCGCTCTCGCCGATGACCTCGATCCCGTTTTCGCGCAGCAGCGCGGCGGTCACGCCGTCGCCCGGCGTAAGCGCGCCGGTGAAGCTGCCGTCGTGGATGCTGCCGTGGCCGCAGGAGGGACTGCGCTCCTTCAAAATGGCGAGGGTGCAGCCGCAGAGCCGGGCCAGGTGCAGGGCCTCGCGCGCGCCGCGCGTGTACTGCGCCGTGACGTTCGTTCCGGCCTGCGTGACGACGCTGCCGTCCCGCAGCTCGGCGGGCAGGCGCGGCGTCGGCAGGCCGCCGTAGACCTCCGGGCAAAAGGGGACGAGGCAGTGCTCCCGCAAAAGCGCCGCCGCGCGCGGGTCGGTTTTTGCGCTGCCGTCATAGCGGCAGGCGACGCCGAGCAGACAGGCACTGACAAGAATATTCATATCGCTTCCTCCGGAGCCTGCGCTTTTCTGACAGGCTATGATGGCAGTATAACGCAATGCCGGCGAAAAACCAAGCTTGTCGGCGAAAATCCCGTTTTTGTCACACAAAAAAAATATGTGTATATAAAAGCGAAAAGACGATTGCTACTGACGCATACTCGTGTTAAAATTATAAAGTATGGGAAAAACAGATGAGCGGCGAAGGGCAACGTAAGCTCTCGCTTTTCATTCTTTGCGAGAAAGAGCTATTTGATGAAGAAACTGCTCAAAAGCACAGCAATATTCTCTGCGCTGAGTGCCGCCGCGGCCGGTTCCGCGCTGGCCGAGCCCACGAACATGGGCAAAGTGCGCTTTATGCTTGATTCCGTGACAGAGGCAATTAACAATGACGCGTTCAGACATGGGATTGCCATACTCTCCATTCTGGCGCTGGTCGCCGTTATCGCGATCCTGCTCGCGACCCTTCACCGCCGTCAGAACCTGTCACACAAGGTGCAGGAGCACATGCTCCGCAACATCACCAACAATATCGACGGCGGCGTTCTGGTCCAGAAGATCGAAGAGGACGCATCTGTTATTTTCATTAACGACGGCCTTCTCAAAATGCTGCAGATCACGCGCGAGGAGTTCATGGCCCTGCCGGACAAATATTTTCACACCGGCTTTGTCTGCGCCGAGGATTTGCCGGAGCTCAGCGACATGTTCCACCGCGCCGCGACCCACGAAAACGGCATGGACAGCTTCTCCTTCCACCTGCGTCTCATCCAGCACGACGGGGGGCTGCTGCCAGTTCTGCTCAACTGCTCGTTTGTGGACAACATCCTTTACTGCGTCATGATGGACAACACCCGCGAGCACGACATCATCGAGGAGCTTGAATTTGAACGGGAGCGCTACCGCGTTTTGTTCGACAAGTCGGACGAGATCCTTTTTGACGTCGATTTCGTGACGCAGAGCTTCTTCATGTCCAAAAAGTTCAAGGAAAAGTTCGGCTGGGACCCGCCGGATCACTACTGGGGCAACAATCTGCCGCGCCTGCTGCACTTTTATGAGGACGACAAGCCCATCCTCAACGAGATGTTGCGCGACATCAACAGCGGCAAGATCGACGGCGAGTGCCGCATCCGCATCTACAACGACAAATTCACCCCGCGCTGGTGCAAGGTCATCTACCACGTTTTCAAAAAGGGCGGCGAGAGAGTCCGACTGACGGGCAAGCTCTCGGACATCGACCAGGTGATGAAGGAGAAGGAGTTGCTGCTCCGCAAGGCGGAGCTCGACGACCTCATCGGCATCTACAACAAGGCGACCTTCCGCGCCCGCTGCTGCGAATACCTCAGCAAAGCCGTCGAGCCACATGTCGCGATCCTCTTTGCGGACATCGACAATTTCAAGGAGATCAACGACAACTTTGGTCACGCCGCCGGCGATAAAATCCTTAAGGACGTCTCCGAAAAGATGCAGGAGATTTTCTCGGCGGACGACATCCTCGGCCGCTTCGGCGGAGACGAATTCTGCGTTCTCATGAAGGACGCGGACCGCGAGAAGCTCAACCCGGTCCTTGACCGCCTCGTCGAAGAGCTGCGCGGCGAGTATATCAACGATCACCATATCGTCATCGTCTCGACAAGCGTTGGCGCGGTGCTCAGCGACGACTTCGGTTTCGACTACGAGACCCTTCTCGAAGACGCCGACAAGGCGCTATACTACGCCAAGGAAAACGGCAAGAGCCAGCATGCGCTCTACCACGAGGACCTCTGTCTCAAGGGCTATTCCGGTCGTGAGCTGCGGTCGGTCCCGCTTGACTTGGAGCAATAAAAAGGCACGCCCTCGGGCGTGCCTTTTTATTGCTCTGGAGAAGAAGCCTGCAGGGCAGGCTTCTTCTCCAATAAGTTCTCGGCCTGCGGGCGGCGTCAAAGGAAAACCTTATCGCTCCATTTCCCGCAAGCGGAAACCTGCGCGAACGGATTTCCTTTTCCTTTCCCCACAAAGTCTTCGACTTTGTGGGGACCCCAATAATGCGGCCGTTTCGACTCTCGCTCCGCGAAAAATCATTTGAACTCTATTCGCGCCTGCGAGGCTTTTTTGTCAAAGGCTTTCCGCCAACGTAATCGCCTGCTCGACGGCGTCGGAGATGCGGCCGACATTTTCCGCGTCGCCGAGACGGTAAAGAATCGGGCAGTCGTCCCGCAGGGCGCTGAAGAGCGCGTCGTTCGGCACCGAGCCGATCGCGGAGATGATCGTGTCGCAGGGGAGGGTGACGCGCTCGCACTTTTCGGGCTCGCTCACGCCGGTTTCGCGCTCGTGCTGCTTTTGCTCGCGCGTCTTCGGAACAATGTATTCGAGCGTCAGACT
>JAKOSQ010000266.1 GCA_029777215.1 Bacillota bacterium | reverse complement strand
TCAAGGGCTTTTTGAAGGTCCTCGTCGCGGCGGTCCCGATCCTCGTCCTCGCCGGCGGCGTCACCCTCCTCGTGCTGTGGCTCCGCCGCCGGAGCAGGGCCAGAAAGGCGGCACGGCAGCAACCTCCCGCCGACAGTGGAAAGGACGAAACGAAATAAGCCCGAACGTGCGGCGGGGCCTCGGCTCCGCCGCTTTTTCGCGCAAAAAAACTGTTGACCTCATGGACAAACTATGCTACAATACATATTACCTGTCGGCGGAGAGGTTTTATTTTCGCGCGCCGATTTCAGGCGCATTCCCGTCTTCAGGGAGGCAGCGAGGCTATTTAGCCAAATTTTACAAGGAGGTGCCGAAAAATGCGAGTCAAGATCACGCTCAGATGCAACGAATGCAAGCAGAGAAACTACAATACCTTCAAGAACAAGAAGAACACGCCCGACAAGCTCGAGCTGAACAAGTATTGTCCGTTCTGCCAGAAGCACACCGTGCATTCTGAAACCAAGTAGGTTTTTTAAGAGAAAGGAAGGTAGTGCTTTCATGTCCAAAGCCAAGGAAGACGCAGTCAAAAAAGTCACGACCACTGAGGCTGTTAAAAAACCGACCGGTAATGAAACGTTAAAAACATCCGAGAAAATTTCCAAGTGGTGGCGTGAGCTCAAGGCCGAACTCAAAAAAGTTGTCTGGCCGACGAGACAGCAGACCATGAAGAACACCAGCGTTGCGCTCGTTGTAACGTTCATTTCCGCCGTCTTGCTGTGGGGCTTCGATTCGCTTGCAAAGCTCGGAGTGCAGGGACTGCTGTCCCTGGTGGGCTAAGCCATGGCGGAAGAAGCACTGTGGTATGTGGTCCACACTTATTCCGGTTACGAAAACGCCGTAGCCGCCGCGATACTCAAGGCGGCGGAGAACCGCAAGATGCAGGACCTCATTCTTGAGGTCAATATCCCGATGGAGACTGTCTCCGAAATGACGGACAACGGCGAAAAAACCGTTGAACGCAAGACCTATCCGGGGTATGTTTTCGTCAAGATGATCCTCACAGACGAGAGCTGGCATCTGGTCCGCAACGTGCGCGGTGCGACCGGCTTCGTCGGCAGCGACGGCAAGGCCGTTCCGCTGACCGAACAGGAGATCTTCGACATCGGTGTGGAACGCCACGAGGTAGCCGAGGGCTTCAAGGTCGGCGACAACGTTAAAGTTGTCGACGGTCCGCTGGACGGCTTTATCGGCACAGTCGAGGAAGTGGATGCGGCCAAAGAACGCGTCCGCGTCATTGTCTCCATGTTCGGCAGGGAGACGCCCGTCGATCTGGACTACTACCAGGTCGAGTATGTTTTAGAATAATTAGGAGGTGCACGAAAGTGGCACAGAAAGTAGTAGGTATCGTCAGATTTCAGGTCCCGGCGGGCAAGGCAACTCCGGCCCCTCCCGTAGGCCCGGCACTTGGTCAGTACGGCGTTAACATCGGCCAGTTCACCAAGGACTTCAATGAAAAAACCAAAAACGACATCGGCATGATGATCCCTGTCGTTATCACGGTCTACGCAGACCGATCCTTCACCTTTATCACCAAGACCCCTCCGACGGCGCTTCTCGTCAAGAAGGCCTGCAACATCGAGACGGCTTCCGGCGTTCCCCAGCGCGACAAGGTCGCCACGATCAGCCAGGAAGACATCCGCAAAATTGCGGAGATCAAGATGCCGGACCTCAACTGCAGCAGCATCGAGTCGGCCATGAGCATGGTTGCCGGCACCTGCCGCAGCATGGGCGTCAACGTCGCAAAGGCGTAAGGACCTTTTAACGTGGGAGGATATTTCCATCCGACGAACCACATCACAAGGAGGATGAACAACATTGTTCAGAGGTAAAAATTACAAAGAGAGCTCTAAGCTCGTTGACAAGCAGACGCTGTATGATCCGGCGGAAGCTTTTGATATCGTCGCCAAGGCCTCCAAGGCCAAGTTCGATGAGACTGTCGAACTTCACGTCAAGCTCGGTGTCGATTCCCGTCACGCTGACCAGCAGGTCCGCGGCGCGATCGTTCTGCCCCACGGCACTGGCAAGACCCGCAAGGTCCTCGTTTTCTGCAAGGACGAGCGCCAGCAGGAAGCCCTCGACGCAGGCGCGGATTACGTTGGCGGTCAGGACATGGTCCAGAAGATCCAGCAGGAAAACTTCTTCGATTACGACGTCGTCGTCGCGACCCCGGACATGATGGGTGTCGTCGGCCGCCTCGGTAAAATCCTCGGACCGAAGGGCTTGATGCCGACCCCGAAGGCCGGCACGGTCACCCCGAACATCGCACAGGCCGTCAAGGAGATCAAAGCCGGTAAAATCGAGTATCGTCTCGACAAGACCAACATCATTCACTGCCCCATCGGCAAGGTCAGCTTTGGTCCTGACAAGCTCAACGAGAACTTCAACGCGCTCATGAGCGCCATCATCAAGGCAAAGCCGGCAGCGGCAAAGGGCCAGTACATCAAGTCCTGTGTCACCGCTTCCACGATGGGCCCCGGCGTGAAGATTAACCCCAACAAACTCGTCTAACGAGACTAAAATGGGAGACCGCTGAAAGCGGTCTCCCATTTTAAATAGGTTGCCGCCCGCAGGCGCGAGGATTTTTTCGCGCCTGCGGGCGCGAACTCTGCGAGACTTTACGCGGGATGATGGACGAGGGTTTTCTTGCTTCTGCGGGTAAAATATGATATGCTCAGTAGCATCAAACCTAATAATTTCTCTTTCGGAGGTTATCACTATGCCTACTCCTCACAACAGCGCCGAAAAGGGGCAGATCGCTAAGACCGTACTCATGCCCGGCGATCCGCTGCGGGCGAAATATATCGCCGAAAACTTCCTCGAAAACGCAAAGCTCATCAACAACGTCCGCGGCGTGCAGGGCCACACCGGCACCTACGGCGGCGTACCCGTCACGGTCATGGCCAGCGGCATGGGCATCCCCGCCATCGGCATCTACAGCTATGAGCTCTACAATTTCTATGACGTTGAAAACATCATCCGCATCGGCTCCGCCGGCGCGCTCGCGGACGACTTGCGGCTCCGCGACGTCGTCGCGGGTATGTCCGCTTCGACGGACTCGAATTTTTCCGCAAAGTTCGGCGTCCCCGGCGCCATCGCGCCGACCGCCGACTTCACGCTCCTGCGCACCGCCGTCGAATGCGCCGAGGCAAAGGGGCTGAACATCCGCGTCGGAAGTCTTCTCTCCAGCGACAACTTCTACAACGACGACCCGACCGCCCTCGACAAGTGGAAGAAAATGGGCACCCTCGCAGTCGAAATGGAGGCCGCCGGCCTCTACCTCACTGCCGCCCGCGCGGGCAAACGCGCGCTGTGCCTGTGCACGATCTCGGACCACATCTACCGCCCCGAGCAGCTCACTCCGGAGGAGCGTCAGCTCGGTTTTGACGAGATGATCACGTTAGCCCTTGAAACGGCGAAAAAGCTTGGATAACGCTAAAACGGCGGAGCCTTTCGGCTCCGCCGTTTTTATAGCCTCGCAGTCCTTCGGGCCATTTTTCACTGGCCCTTTGGCCATCCCACGCTCTTGCATATTGCCGTGAAGCTCTCCTCACTGATGTCGTGCTCCATTTTGCAGGCGTCCTCGCGGGCGATCTCCTCCGGCACGCCGAGGGAGACAAGAAAGGCCGTGAGCATTCTGTGGCGGTCATACATGTGGCGGGCGATCTCATAGCCGCTGTCCGTGAGCGAAATGAGACCGTCCTGGTCCATTATGATGTAGCCGTTTTCACGCAGACGCTTGGTGGCGTAGCTCACGCTCGGCTTCGTGACGCCGAGCTCGGCGGCAATGTCAATCGACCGAGCATAGCCCCGGTTCTCCCGGAGCATGAGGATCATTTCGAGGTAATCCTCCGAAGATTTCTGAATTTTCATGTGCGGCCTCCCGTCGGACTTATCTGTGCACAGCGTATCACAATACGGCAAAATTTTCAAGCTCAGTCGTCGAGCTGACGCAGCCACAGGGCGCTCACGGCGTCCGAGGGCATCCGCCAGTCGCCGCGCGGCGAGAGGGCGAGGGTGCCGACCTTCGGCGCGTCCGGCAGACAGGATCGCTTGTACTGCTGCGCGAAGAAACGGCGGACAAAGATCCGCAGCCATTTCAGGATCGTTTCGCTGTCGTAGACGCCGTCAAAGGCGTATTCCGCGAGGCGCAGGACTTTTTTCGGCTCGCAGCCCCGGCGGACAAGGTGGTAGAGGAAGAAGTCGTGCAGCTCATAGGGGCCGACGAGGTCCTCGGTCTTCTGGCTGATCTCGCCGTTTTCGGCGGGCAGCAGCTCGGGTGAAACGGGCGTGTCGAGGATGTCGCGCAGCACCCGCGCAAGGGCGTCGGACTCCGCCGTATCCGCGCAGTAGGCGACGAGATAACGCACGAGCGTCTTGGGGATACCGGCGTTGACGCCGTACATCGACATGTGGTCGCCATTGTAGGTCGCCCAGCCGAGCGCCAGCTCGGACATGTCGCCGGTGCCGACGACCATGCCGTTCTCCGCGTTGGCGATGTCCATGAGTACCTGCGTGCGCTCACGCGCCTGCGCATTTTCATAGACGACATTGCGGTTGTTTTCGTTGTGGCCGATGTCCGCGAAGTGCTGCCGCACGGCGGCGGAGATCGGAATGGTCCGGCGCTCGGCGCGCAGCTCGTCGGCCAGAATTTCGGAATTCGATTTCGTGCGCGCGGTCGTGCCGAAGCAGGGCATGCTCACGGCGATCAGCGTCTCGCGCGGCAGACCCAGCAGGTCTACGGCGCGTGCCGCGATCATGAGCGCGAGCGTCGAGTCAAGCCCGCCGGACACGCCGATCACGAGGTGCTTCGCGCCCGTGTGCTCAATGCGCTTTTTGAGACCGAGGGCCGCGATGCGAAAAATCTCCTCGCAGCGCTGCGCCCGTTCGCGCTCGTTTTGCGGGACGAAGGGCGTCGCGGAAAGGCGCCGCGTGAGCACCGTTTCTGTCGGCACGAGGAAAAACGGAACCGTCTCGAAGTCCGCCGGCGCGCTCTGAAAGCTCGTGATGCGCGCACGCTCGAAGCGCAGAAACTCGACGTCCAGCTCCGAAATGCACAGGCCGGTCTCAAAGCGCCGCTCCGCGAGCAGGCTACCGTTTTCGGCAATGAGATCGTGGCCCGCGAAGACGAGGTCGGTCGTCGACTCACCCTCACCAGCGTCGGCATAGACATAGCCGCAGAGGAGGCGGCCCGACTGGCACTGGACGAGCATGCGCCGGTAGGCGTCCTTCGCCGCGAGCTCGTCGCTCGCCGAGAGGTTCAAAATGACCGTCGCTCCCGCGAGCGCAAGCGCCGTGGAGGGCGGCGCGGGAGCCCAGAGGTCCTCGCACAGCTCAACGCCAACCGTGAGCGCCGGAAATTGTGCGCAGGAAAACAGCAGTCCCGCGCCGAAGCGCGTTTCCTGTCCCGCAAAGTGGAGGGGCTTCACCTCCGTCTCGCCGGGGACAAACCAGCGCTGCTCGTAAAACTCGCCGTAATTCGGCAGGCTGCGTTTCGGTACGAGGCCCAGCAGCCGCCCGCGGCAGCAAACCGCCGCGCAGTTAAAAAGTTTGCCCTCCGCGCGGACGGGCAGGCCGACGGCAAAGAGCAGGTCCATCGCCGCCGTCTCGCGCAGAAGTCCTTCGAGCGCCGCCTCCGCGCCGTTTAAAAGCGCCGTCTGCAAAAACAGATCGCCGCAGGTATAGCCCGTCAGACACAGCTCCGGCAGGGCGAGAACCTTCACGCCCGCCTGCGCCGCCTCTCGGATGAGCGAAAGCGCGCCCGCCGCGTTATATTCACAGTCCGCCACACGAATTTGAGGGGTCCCGGCGGCGACTTTTATAAATCCATCTTTCATGTTGGTTTCTCCTCAGTCTGCCGCCCGGTCAGGACCCGACGACGAAGGTGAAAAGCGTTCCGTCGTAATGGCGCAGAACGCCGTTGCGCAGCTCGTTGTAGTTTGCGCGCGGGATGGTGATCTCAAGCTTTCCGTCCTTCACGGTGCAGGACTCGATGCCGCCGAGCTTCGGAAAGACGTTCGCT
>JAKOSQ010000265.1 GCA_029777215.1 Bacillota bacterium | reverse complement strand
GAGTTCAACGCCGCGGGCCTTGAGGGAGGTGTAGAGAAAGTGCGCCATTGCAAAATGTGTGGTTGATTTCATGATTGTATCCTTCTCTCCGCGCAAAAAACGCTGCAGAGGTGCTCTGTTCTTTTTTTAACAGCTTTGCCGGGCCGTGTCAAGCGGCAATCGGGCCGGGCTGTACATTAACAGCCCTTAGTTTACCACAAACGCGCCGCACAAAACAACCTGAGATCATGAAAGCACGGCCGGTTTATAAAAAGTTTAAAATGCCGCGCCGCGTTTTATGCCAGATAAACAGGCACTTTTTTGCGCCCGAACAAAAATTTCATGTTTTGCAGGAACATTCCGACATTTATTCCGTCAAAAAAACAGTTCGTCAAGGCGTTGACAAGACAGTAGCGAGATGCTACAGTGATTACTGTATTAGTACGAAGAGTACACACGGATACAGTAAATTGAGGAGAATGAGATATGAAAAACAAAACCCACATCAGGCGCATCGTGTCCGTCGCACTCGCGGCGACGATGCTCACCGGCCTGCTCGCGGGCTGCGGCGGCAAAAAGAGCGGCGACGGTCTTTCTGCCTACGTCTATGTCCCGAGCTACATCGACCTGCCGAAGGAGGTCACGGAGTTTAACAACCCGACCCTTTCGGGCGACACGGTTTTTTTCAGCATGACCGGATATGTACATAAGGACGGCACGCCCGCAACGGCCGAGGAGGCCGCTGCGATGGGCAGCGGCGCCGCCACCGGCACCGACTTGAGCACGGATGGTCTCCAGACCCGCATCCAGCTGTGCAGCATCAAGCGGGACGGCACCGGCTTCACAAAGCTTGCCGACTACCAGCAAAAGCAGGTCCCGACCGACCAGTTCAGCTATGCGGGGATCGACAAACTCACAACGGACAGCGAGGGCAATCTCTGGGCCGTGGAGGAATTCAGCAAAACGATCTACGATCTGCCCGCCGGCTTTGACATGAAAACACAGGACTCCTCGCAATACTATAAAGGCGACGAGCGCCACATCTACATCCGCAAGCTTTCGAACACCGGCAAGGAGCTCTCCACCGCCGATCTCAACGAGCTCGTCGGACCGGTGCAGAGCAGCGACGATAATGGCGGCGGCTACATCTCCGTGAGCGACATCCGCGCGGGAAAGGACGGCAGCGTCTACCTCGTCGACAACGGCTCCAACAAGCTCTATGTCCTTGGAAAGGACGGAAAGCTTCTCTGCAATCTCCAGCCCGACAACAACGGCTACATCGGCGGCCTCGTAACGCTCAAGGACGGCAGCGTCGCCGCCAGTGTGTCGGGGGACAGCGGCAAGACCTCGATCCGCACCGTCAACGCCGCGGCGAAGACCTGGGGCCAGACGACCGACATCGAGGTGAACGTCTGGAACACCAGCAGCGGCAGTAAGCAGTATGATTTCTGCTACAACGACGGCTCCTCCCTCTACGGCTACGATGTTGCGGCCAAGAAGACCGAGAGCATCGTCAACTGGATCAACTCCGATCTGGATGGCAACACCATCAGCCTCGCGGCCCTCCTCGACAGCGGCGACGTCTTCGCCGTCACGGGCGGCAGCGGCGGCATGATGTACGAGGGCATGCGCGCCGCGACCAGCGCCGAGGGCGAACAGACGGGCTACCAGTTCGTAAACCTCAAAAAGACCGCCCGCAAGGACGTCAAGCAGAAGACGACTCTCACCCTCGCGACCATGTACCTCGACTACAACATTAAAAAAGAGATCCTCGACTTCAACAAAAAGAGCGAGAGCACCCGCATCGAGGTCAAGGACTACTCCGAGTTCAACACGAGCGACGACTACACCGCCGGCATCACGAAGCTCTCGACCGAGATGGTCTCCGGCAACATCCCGGACCTCATCGATGTGTCCAATCTCCCGTACCGCCAGTACGCGGCCAAGGGCCTGCTCGAGGACCTCTACACCTACCTCGACAAGGACAGCAACTACAAGCGCGAAGCGCTTGTGCCGAGCATCCTCAAGGCGACGGAGACGGACGGCAAGCTCTACATCCTCCCCTCGGCCTTCTCCATCATGACGATCGCCGGCAGCAGCAAAACGCTCGGCAGCGAGATGGGCTGGACCATGGACGAGATGCAGGCCGCCATCAAGGCGCACCCCGAGGCGGATTATCCCTTCGGCGCCTACATGACCCGCAAGGACATCCTTGACTCAATGTGCATGCTCAACATGGACAGCTACATTAACTGGCAGACCGGCGAGTGCAGCTTCAATTCCAACGGCTTCAAGGGCCTTCTGAATTTTGCCAAGAGCTTCCCCGAGAACATGCCAGACACCTCCAACGAGGAGAACCAGCAGCTGCTCAACGACTCGCAGATGGTGCAGGAGGGCCGCCAGCTCATGACCTTCACGTCCATTTCCGATTTTGACTACTATCAGCAGATCAAGTACCAGTTTGGCGGCGACGTTGTCTTCAAGGGTATGCCCAGCGAGGACAAAAAGGGCAACATCGTCATGCTCACGGGCGGCCTTGCCATGACGAGCTCCTGCAAGGACAAGGACACTGCGTGGCAGTTTATCCGCCGCGTGCTCGCCGAGGACTTCCAGGAAAACAGCGTCTGGGGTCTGCCGATCACGCAGAAGGCCTACGACGCCAAGCTCGCCAAGGCCATGAAGCAGGACTACGAGACCAATGAAAACGGCAAACAGGTCCCCGTCGCCCGCGGCTCCTATACCAGCCCGGACGGCCAGCAGGTTGACTACTATGCCCTCACCCAGGAGGACGCCGACAAGATCAAGGCGGTTGTCGACTCCGCTACGCACACCGTCACGCTCGACCAGAATGTCACCAACATGATCGACGAGGAAGCGGCCTACTTCTTCAAGGGCGAAAAGACCGTCGACCAGACCGCCGACATCATCCAGTCGCGCATGAACGTGTTTGTCAACGAACAGAAGTGAAGCACCCAGCGGGAAGCCGGGTCCCCCGGCTTCCCATCCCGGAAGAATTGAGGATGGCACGATGAAGAAAAAGTGGCAGCAGCTGGACGAGAACAAGAGAGAACGCCTGCGCGATCTGGCGTTTCTCTCTCCGAGTCTCATCGGCGTGGCTGTTTTCTTCATCGTGCCGTTTTTTGTCATCGTCTACTACTCGATGGTCAACAACCCCATCCAGCACCAGTTTGTATTTTTGGACAACTTCATCGCCCTTTTTAAAAACTCCGCGTTCCGCACCGCCTCGAAAAACACCCTGTTTTTCTCCCTCATCGCGGTGCCGCTCGCGGTCGTTCTGCCCTTTCTGCTCGCTGAAATGCTCGAGGCGCGCATTCCGATGAAGTCGCAGTTCCGCACCTTTTTCCTCAGCCCGATGATGGTGCCGGTCGCCTCCGTCGTCCTCATCTGGCAGGTCATCTTCGCCAACAACGGCGCGATGAACGATTTCCTCGCCCTCTTCGGCGTTGAGCGCATCGACTGGCTCAAATCCTCCCAGGCGCAGATCGTCGTCGTGACCATGTACCTCTGGAAGAATATCGGCTACAACATGATCCTCTTCATGGCGGGCCTTGCCAACATCCCGCGCGAGCTCATCGAGGTCGCGGACATCGACGGCGCGACGCCGTGGTTCAAATTTCAGAACATCACGCTGCGCTATCTCTCGCCGACGATCCTGTTCGTGACGATCCTCTCGCTCATCAATTCCTTCAAGGTCTTCCGCGAGGTCTATCTGCTGACGGGCGAGTACCCTGTCGAAAGCCTTTACATGCTGCAGCACTTCATGAACAACACCTTCAAGGCGCTCGACTACCAGAAGCTCTCCGCGGCCGCCGTGCTCATGTCGGTCGTCATGGTTGGCATTATCGCGCTGCTGTTCATCTTTGAGGACAAGCTCGGAAAGGACGTGGAGGGATGAAGAAAAAGCGCTATCTCGGCCGCGCCGGGCTGACGGTGCTCGCCGCCCTGTTTGCGGTGCTGTTTCTGCTGCCGACGGTTCTCACCATCACGAACTCCTTCATGTCGCCGTCCGAAATTTCCGCGAACTACGGCACCGTTTTTCAAAACGCGCAGAGCTCGAAAAAGACCTACGTCTCCCAGAAGGTGAACCTCAAATTCATTCCCGACAAGGTCACCTTCAGCCAGTATTCCACCGCGCTCATCAAAAGCCCGGACTACCTCTTCAAATTCTGGAACTCCGTGTTCCTTGTCATCCCGATCGTGCTGCTGCAGCTGCTCATTGCCGCACTCGCGGCCTACAGCTTCACGCGGTACCGAGGGCGGGCCAAATCGTTCCTCTTTTTCTTTTACGTCATTTTGATGCTCATGCCCTATCAGGTGACGCTCGTGCCGAACTACCTTGTTTCGAGCTGGCTCGGCATTCTCAACACGCGCTGGGCGATCATCCTGCCCGGCAGCTTCGCGCCGTTTTCCGTTTTTCTTCTGACGAAGTTCATGCGGCGCATCCCGCGCTCGCTGATCGAGGCGGCCAAGCTCGACGGGGCGGGGGAGTGGACGATCTTCTCCAGGATATGCATCCCGCAGTGCCGCAGCGCGCTGTACTCGGTCGCGATCCTCGTGTTCATGGACAACTGGAACATGGTTGAGCAGCCGATCATCCTGCTGCCGGACACGTCCAAGCAGCCACTGTCCGTTTTCCTCTCGACGATCAACGCCGGCGAGGTGGGACTTGCCTTCGCCGTCGCGACAATCTACATGATCCCCTCGCTGCTGCTGTTCCTCCACGGCGAGGAGGCGCTCGTCGAGGGCATCACCAACGCAGGATCGGTCAAGGGCTAAACATCTTAAAATGAAAGGCATAGCCT
>JAKOSQ010000264.1 GCA_029777215.1 Bacillota bacterium | reverse complement strand
TCGGCGCTCGGTATCTCCGTCGGCGCGGTCGCTGCGACGATCGACCTCATGAGTCAGCTTCTCGCCCCGGTCGAAGCCCTCGGCATGGAAATTCAGGACATCCAGAAGGGCCTTTCGGGCATCGGACGCATCAACGAATTCCTCGCGCTGCCGGAGGACGAGCCCGACCCGTCGATCACGGCGGACACGGTGCTCGCAAGTCTCGCGGCAAACGGCGCGGTGACGCTCGAAGACCTCACGTTCAGCTACGACGGCGAGACGCGGGTACTGAAAAACCTCGACGCCAAAGTGGCCGACCGGGAGAGCGTCACGATCACGGGCCGCACCGGCGTCGGCAAGACGACGCTCTTCTCCCTCGTCATGGGTCTGCTGCGGCCCACGCAGGGGCGCGTGATGATCGGCGCGTTCGACGCCGCCGCCATCCCGGACAGTGAAAAGCGCCGCGTCTTCGGCTATGTCGAGCAGCGCTTCCGCTTTGTGCCCGGAACGGTGGCGGAGCAGATCACGCTCGGCGATCCCGCGATCTCCCGCGGACGGGTCGAGGAGGTCTGCCGCGCGGTCGGGCTCGATGAGAGCATCCGCGCGCTGCCCGAGGGCTACGACACGCCGGTCAAGGGCAGCGGAACGTTTTCCTGGGGCCAGTGCCAGCTGCTATCCATCGCCCGCGCCGTTGCCGCCGACCCGCAGATTTTGCTGCTCGACGAGATCACCGCGAACCTCGACAGTGCCACCGAGGCGCGCGTCATGGACGCGCTGCAGAACGTCTCCGGCGGGCGCACGGTCCTCGCGATCTCCCACCGCACCGGCGCCGTCCGCCGCGCGGACCGCATTTTGCACATCGAAAACGGGGAACTAAAGTAAACAAGCCTCGCAGAGTTCGCGACCGCAGGATTTTTTTACCAGGCACAAAAAGCGCCCGGAGACTTTGTCTCCGGGCGCTTTTTTTAGGTTCTCTATCGCGGCATCTCCCCGCGCGGGGCTGCCGGGTCGCCGTCGGCGAACATTTTTTCGTGGGCGATCTTTTTGTCCGCGTACATCCGGCCGTCGGCCTCCGCCTTCCAGTCGCTGACCGACTGCATGGTCCCGTCCGCGCCGCGCAAAAAGCTGCAGCCGCAGGCGAGGGACAGGGGCCGCTCCGAGGCGGGATCGCTGTTGCAGCGCTCCACCTGCTTTTGCAGCCGCTCCAGCAACTCCGCCTCTGTAAAGACGGGGTCCGGCAAAATGGCGCAGAATTCGTCGCCGCCGATGCGGTAGCAGTAGCCAATGCCGCCGAAGGCCTCCTCCGCGCAGCGCGCGGCGGCGATGACGATCCGGTCGCCCGCGTCGTGGCCGTAGCAGTCGTTCGTGCGCTTGAGGCCGTTGACATCCATGAAAACCAGTGCAGCGTTCGCGCAGTGCTCCGTCCCCAGTTCGATGCCCTGCATCCTCAAATCGAAGGCGCGGCGGTTCTGGAGATGGGTGAGCTTGTCCTCCTCCGCCATCTGGTGGTAGATTTCCGCCTCCGTGCGGTAGCGCAGGTTCTGAACCAGTTCGCCCGCGACCACGGAGAGAAGAATAAGGACGAACAGGAGAATGCCCGTCTGCGAAAGCGCCTGGTATGCGCCGTACTCCGCGAAAACATAGAGCACGATCGACACGGCGCACAGCGCGGCGGCGGTGGTAAACAGCCACAAACAGGTCCGTATCTCCGCCGAGGGCTTCCGCCTGTTCTCCCGGATCAGCAGGGTCAGCCCGAGCACCATCGCGGTGATGATGAGACAGTGCGTGACCCAGAGCATCTGGAAAAGGGTGTACTTCCCTGTCAGCGCCAGTGCGGTCTGCACGGCGATATTCAGCGCGTAAACGCCGAAAAAGGCATCAAAGGCGCGGTAGCGCCGCATTTCGCCGGTATTGCGGACATACAGCAGCAGCGGAACGGGTACCAGCATGAAAAAATAAAAATTCAAATAGGTGATCTGGGCGTTATAGGAATAAAGAAGCTGCACCAGCGGCGAGTCCGTCAGGCACCAGAAGCCGTAAAACAGCAGGAAAAGGCCGATATTAATGATGCGCAGCTGGCGTCCGCCGCGATAGCGCACCACGACCGAGAGGATCACGGTCAGCAGGCCGAGGATCAGCAGCGTGAGCGTGATGATCAGCGAATAGGCGCCCTGGCGGCAGATGTTGAGCAGCGTCGCGTTCCAGGTGCCGACGCGGATTTCGGGGACGGCGATCTCCGTCTGCCCCGGCTCGGCGTGGTAGACGATGCGCAGGCTCCGTCCCTCCATTTTGTCCGGCAGCGGAATGAAGCAGATTTCATTGGAAAGAACGGTGTCGTTTCGCTTTTGCCCGTGGTCGTTGTAGCGATAGAGCAGCCGCTCGCCGACATAGACCTCGATCGCATATTTTGCCGCGCGCGTCGTCAGGATCTGACCGGTGCTGTTTTCCGGCAGGCCGTCGGTCCGAAGCTCCGCGCTCCCGTCCGGACAGGCGAGCGTTCCGGGCAGGGAGACGTCCGTTTTCACGTTTCCCTCCTCGGTGTACCAGCCGTCGGACATGACGCGCAGGTCGTTTTTTTCCGGCGAGGTCCGGATGGTCCCGAGCAGCAGATAGCCGAAGATCAGGCACGCCGCCACGATGGAAAACACGAGTATTTTATGCCCTGCGGTCGTCTCTCGCACCATGCAACACCCCTCTGAAAAAACAGCCGCCGCTGTGCGGCCCGGCCCCACTTTAAAGTGCAGTCCGCTTTTTGTATCATAGCACGCCCCGGGGTAATTTGTCCATGCATCTTTGCAAATGAGCACAAATAAACTCGCCGCCGCCGGCGGAGCGACGTTTCGGCTTGACATGCGCGTACAACTAAGCTAAAATGAAAAAGCTTTTGAGCCCGCGGCTCCAACGCAAAAACTTTATATGCCTCCGTAGCTCAGCTGGATAGAGCGTCCGCCTCCTAAGGTCACGGAAAACCTTCCACCTTGGCAAAAAGGGCATAAGGTTCAAACACAACAATTTCATACATGCGCCCGTAGCTCAGCAGGATAGAGCGTCCGCCTCCTAAGCGGACGAGGTTCGCCCGCCAAAAATTGAATA
>JAKOSQ010000263.1 GCA_029777215.1 Bacillota bacterium | reverse complement strand
CGCGTGGACAACGCCAAAATGTGCGAGGTCGACTACACCTGCCCGGTCTGCAATTCCACCTTCAAGGGACTCAAGGTCCTGTCCTCCCGCCTCGGCGCGTCGACGAGCGACCACGACACGCGCAAGCACTACAAAAACTTCGACCCGATCTACTACGAGGTCGTGACCTGCCCCTTCTGCCTGTTCAGCACGCTCTCGAGCATGTTCAACACGGTCGAGGAGGTCAACGAGGATTTCCTCGCGGACCTGCAGATCTACCATAACGCCGATTTCAAATTCGGCACGGAACCGGACACGGCGGCGGTCTTCGCGGGCTACTATCTCGCGCTCATCTGCGCGCCGCAGTTCATCTCCAAGCCCCAGCTCGTCGAAGCGAGCCTGCTGCACAAGCTCAGCTGGATGTATCACGACTGCGGCGACAAAAAGATGGAGGAGAGCTGCCTGAAGCTCGCGCTCGAGCGCTACATGCGCGGCTACGTCGAGCTCGCCATGTCGGCGGACAAGGAAATTCAGCTGTGCATGATCATCGGCGAGCTTAGCTACGAGACGGGCAACCTCAAGGACGCCAAGACCTACTACTACAAGGCCAAGACCAATCCCATGGCCCCGGTCTTCCTGCAGCGCCGCGCGTCGAACCGGCTCGAGGACCTCAAGGATATCGAGCGCGCACAGCCCGAGGAGGCGGAGGCCCCGGCCGCCGAGTCGGACGCCGCGAAGGGCCGTCTTTTCAAGCATGGCTCAAAATAAGCAAAAAATACAGGCGGAGCCTTTCGTCCTTTCGGGACGGCGGCTCCGCCTGTTTCTGTCAGCGGCGATTGGAGCGCCGCCAGATATTCTGCTTTTCGGCAGCGGCGGTGAGCGCGTCGCGGTAGTCGGGGTGGGCGATCGAAATGAGCAGCTCCGCCCGCTCCCAGGTCGAGCGGCCGACGAGGTTCACCGCTCCGTACTCCGTGACGATGTAGTAGGCCTGAGAGCGCGGCGAGGTGACGATGTCGCCCGAGAAGGTCGGGACGATGCGCGATTTCGTGACGCCGTCCTTGCCCGTATAGGTCGAATTCATGCAGATGAACGCCTTGCCGCCCTTCGACATCGCGGCCCCGGTGAGATAGTCAAGCTGCCCGCCGGTGCCGGAAATTTGGCGGGTGCCGTTGCTCTCGGCGCAGATCTGGCCGTAGAGATCGACGGAAACGCAGGAGTTGATGGAGATCATGTCGTCGATGCGGCCGATGATCTCCGGGGAGTTGACGTACTCGAGCGGACAGGCGTGGAGCCCGGGGTTGCCGTCGATCCAGTCGTAGAGCGCGCTCGAGCCGAAGGCAATGCCGAAGACGCCCTTGTCGCGCTGGAGCGAGCTCTTGCGGTTCGTGAGGACGCCCGCGTTGTAGAGGTCGAGATAGGCGTCGCCGCACAGCTCCGTGTGCATGCTCAGGTCCTGGATGCCGCTGCTCGCGATCATGCGGCCGACGGCATCCGGCACGCCGCCGATGCCGAGCTGAAGGGCCGCGCCATCCTTTATAAAGGGCAGAATGTGCCGGGCGATCTCGCCATCCGCAAGGGTCACGGACGCGCGCTGCGGACTCGGGAGGGGCCCGTGCTCGCCCTCGACGATATAGTCCACCTCCGAGACGTGCACGACCTCGTCGAAGCCGTGGACGCGCGGGAGTTTGTCGTTGACCTCGACGATCACGACGTCCGCCTTGTCGAGGATGCCCTTGGCGATGCCGGTCGAGGTCGAGAGGTTGAAGTAGCCGTGGCTGTCCATCGGCGCGACGGAGAGCATCGCAACGTTGACGTCCAGAAAATGCGTGTAATAGGGCACGACGTTGCGGAAGATCATCGGAATGTAGTAGCAGAGACCCCGGTCCGCGAGCTTCCGCTCGTAGGCCGAGCAGTGCCAGCTGTGGTAGATGAAATGCGCCTGCTCCGGGTCGCACTCGGCGCACTCGATCGGCCCGAAAAGGAGGTTGCCGCGAATTTTGACGTCGGTTAGTTCGTCCCGCCGCTTTGCGAGCGCGCGGTCTAAGAGCACCGGCATCCCCAGCGCGGTGCAGTAGTCAACCCAGTCGCCGCTTTTGACGATCTTTACGGCCTCGTCCGGGGTCGTGAGCTTCGATTTGTATTCGGCAAGACAGTCCATAGACGTTCCTCCGCAGCCGGCGGGCGCGGCCCACCGCTTTTTGTCTGTATTGTACGCTGTGCAAAGACGTCAGGCAAGGGCTTTCCACGCTTTTTTTTTGCCTTTCTCCGGGCAGCCGCCGGCGGCGCGGCACCGCCCGCCGCATCCGTCACTTGACATTTTTTAGCGCAGACGGTATGATCGTCAGTATTCAAAAATCCAATGAAAGCCAGGATGCCCATGGACAGTGAAAAGCTCATCCGCTGGTACAGCGATAAAATATGGGAGAACATGCCCGACCACCCCGAAAAGGCGCAGAAGCTCCTGCGCACCGGCGTGCACGCCGAACGCCTGCGCTGCAAGCGCTTTCAGCCCAAGACCATCCCCGAGCCCTATCGCTACATGCGCTACATGGCCGACTGCGACGTCGCCGACGCGCTCGATCACCCCGAGCGCTGCGCGTGGACGAACATCTTCGCCCCCGTCGAACTGCTGCAGGGCTTCGGGCTCAACTGCGTTTCGATGGAGGCGCTGTCCTCCTTCCTCTCCGGCTTTTATCTTGAGGACCGGCTCATCGACCACACCGAGGCCGGCGGCATTTCGCAGACGCTGTGCTCCTACCACAAAAATTTTCTCGGCGCGGCCGACACCGGCCTCGTCCCGCTGCCCGTGCTCGGCGTCACGACCTCGATGGTCTGCGACGCGAACGTCTGCACTTTCCGCTACCTGCGCGAGCACCACGGGCTCGAGAACTTCGTGCTGGACGTGCCATATGTCTGGACGCAGGAGGGCGAGGACTACCTTGTCCGCCAGCTCCGCGAGCTGATCGCACTTTTGGAGGAGAAGACCGGGAAAAAATACGACGAGGACGCCTTGAAGGACACGCTGCGCTGCGAAAACGAGACGCGCGCGTACATGCGCGCCTTCTTTGAAAAGCGCGCGGTGCGCGCCTACCCGAACGAGATAACGCTGGTTTTGTTCATGCTCTTTGCCACCCACCTCGACATCGGCAAGCCCTGGGTGCGCGACTGCTTCAAGTGGATGAGCGAGGACATCGAAAACTACCCCGTGAGCGACCAGAAGCGCATCTTCTGGGTCCACCTCACGCCCTACGCCGAGCCGACCCTGCGCGAGTG
>JAKOSQ010000262.1 GCA_029777215.1 Bacillota bacterium | reverse complement strand
CCGCGCCCTTTCGGGTGCGAAAAAAGGCCCGCCTTTCGGCGGGCCAAAATAGTCTCAGCGGATTTGTCCGCTGCCGTAAATCACATATTTGCAGCTTGTGAGTTCCCTTACCCCCATCGGCCCCCGCGCATGCAGCTTCTGCGTAGAAATCCCGATCTCCGCACCGAGGCCGAACTCGCCGCCGTCCGTAAACCGGGTCGAGGCGTTGACATACACCGCCGCCGCATCGACCTCGCGCAGAAAGCGCTGGGACTTTGCATAGTCGGTCGTAACAATGGCCTCCGAGTGGCCGGAACCGTAGCACGCGATGTGGTCCATCGCTTCGTCGATGCCCGAAACGACCTTGACAGCCAGAATATAGTCGTCATACTCTGTGCCCCAGTCGGCCTCCGTCGCCGGGATGGCGGCATCGCCAAGAATTTTGAGTGCCTTTTCGTCGCAGCGCAGCTCTACGCTGTACTTTTGCAGTCTCGGCAGCAGCAGCGGAAGAAATTTCGCCGCGACTTTTTCGGACACCAGCAGCGTCTCCATCGCGTTGCAGACCGACGGGCGGCTGCACTTGGCGTTCTCAACGATATTCGCGGCCATTTCGAGGTCCGCGTCGTCGTCGACATAGACGTGGCAGTTGCCGCGTCCGGTCTCGATGACCGGCACGCTCGCGTTTTGCACGACGGAGTCGATGAGCCCCGCGCCGCCGCGCGGAATGAGAACGTCGAGGTACCCGCGCAGACCCATGAGCTCCTTTGCGCTCTCGCGCGAGGTGTCGTGAATGAGGGCAACGCAGTCCGCCGGCAGGCCGGCGCTTTCGATCGCTCCGCGCATGATGTCCGCGAGCACCGTGTTCGAGCGGATGGCCTCCTTGCCGCCGCGCAGAATGCAGGCGTTGCCGGACTTGAGGCACAGGGCAGCCGCGTCCACCGTGACGTTCGGGCGCGCCTCGTAGATGATGCCAATGACGCCGAGCGGCACGCGCTTTTTGCCGATGGTCATGCCCGTCGCGCTGTCGTTCATCGAAATGACCTCGCCGATGGGGTCCGGCAGCGCCGCGACGTCCGCAACGCCCTTGGCAAAGTCCTCGATACGCTTGTCGTTTAAAAGCAGGCGGTCCTGAAACGCGCTCTTGAGGCCGTTTTCCTTCGCCGCCGCCATATCCGCCGCGTTGGCTTCGAGGATGCGGGCCTTGTTTTCCAGCAGCGCCGCGCGGATGGCGAGCAGCGCGTCATTTTTCTGCTTCGTGTTCGCGATGGAGAGCTTTCGCTCGGCGGCCTTCACAGCCGCGCCCAAGGTCTCGAGCTCGGTCATTTTCCCTTCCTCCCCACAAAGAGCGTCCCGGCGGGACGGCTCTCAATGATGTCGTAGAGCGTTTCTGGCTTCTGCCCGTTCGTGATGTACATGTCGATGCCGCGGGAGGTTGCAAGTTCGGCGGCCTGCAGCTTCGTCACCATGCCGCCGGTGCCGCGGTTCGTGCCCGCGCCGCCCGCGAGCGCGCGAATCTCGTCGTCGATCACGCGGACCTCGCGGATCAGACGCGGTTCGGGTTCGGCGTTCGGGTCGCCCTCGTAGAGGCCGTCGATGTCCGAAAGCAGGACCAGTTTATCCGCTCCGCAGAGCACCGCCACGACCGCCGAGAGCGTGTCGTTGTCGCCAAAGACCTT
>JAKOSQ010000261.1 GCA_029777215.1 Bacillota bacterium | reverse complement strand
CGGAGCGGAGGCGCGGCCGCAACCGGAGCCGTGAAGGGATTGTCCGAAAGAGCGGGCATGATTTTGGAAAACATGAGATCCTTGTCAAGCTCTTTTTTCGATTTTGCCATTGCTTAGATGAATCCCCTTTCAAACAGTTCGTCGACCAGCGAGATGTAGTCCTTGACAGCGTTGTTTTTCGGCGCGTAGTCGATAATGTCCTTTTGCAGCGTCGTCATGGCCTTGCTGATGATGTTGCTGTGACGGATCGTCGAGTCGAGCAGCGGAATGTTGAGGTGTTCTGCGAGCAACTGGGCCGTTTCTCTGGTGGTGCGGCTGAGCTCCTCGCGCGGATAGTAGCGAACGAGAAAAATTCCACCGATGATGAGGGTGGGATTGAAAGCCTGTTTGATGCGCAGGATTGTTTCGTGTACCTGAATGACGCCCTGCAGACTGTAGCCGTCCGCAAGGCCGGGAATGAGGACGACGTCCGAGGCGATGACCGCGTTGGCGGACAGAAGGCCCAGCTCGGGGGGAGAGTCGATGAGGATATAGTCGTACAGCGGCGAAACGGTCTTGATGCAGTCACGCAGCATGTGTTCAGTGCCGGGGCCGGTGAATTCGCGCTCGACGTTGCCGAGCAGCGCGTCCGCCGGGATGATGTCGACGACATTCGATTTCTGAATGGCGTATCGCGCCTTGATGTTGTGCTTCAAAACGTCGTAGATTGTGCTGTGTTCGCGGGTATCGGCGCCCATGCTGAAAGAAAGGTAGCCCTGCGGGTCAAAATCGATGCAGAGGACCCGGTAGCCCTTGTGCTTGAGGCAGGCGCTGATCGCGTTTGCGGATGCGGTCTTGCCGACGCCGCCTTTCTGGTTGATGAGAGAAATCACCTTAGCCACGGATATATCACTCCTTACTCAATTATTTATATCACAAACCGCCGCATAAGGGAATAGCTTTTTCGGATTTTCGCGCTGAAAAGGCCCCCGCCGGCAGCAGCGCGCGGAAAAAGCGGACTTGCTTTTACCGTACATTCCTGTATAATGCAGGCAGGAACGGTATATACACCCAAACAGAGAAAGCAAAAGGGGATAAAACGACGAAAATTATTGTTTTATTTTACTTTAGTTTCACAAATTACGGCGAATAAATAAATTGAAGCGGGATAGCTATGTCCTACAAGATATTCCGCAGGAGGCAGGCAAACGCCGCGCCGCCCACAAAATAAGCGTTTTCATTCTCATTTGACCCGCCGTAAGCGGGCAGGGAGGTCGAACAATATGGAAATCAGTTCCGTACAAAACTTCTACCGGATGCAGAATGCGCAGGCCGTGTCCCGCGTAAAGCGTCCGGCGGAGGAGACAGCGCAGGCCGCATCCGCCGCGCAGACCATCGAGACGGACACCGTCAATCTCAGCGCGGACGCGAGCTTCCGTGCTTCGCTGGCGGCGCGCGCGCGCGGCTACGCGGCCGAGAGCACGCAGGGCGCTTCTCCCGAGCGCATTGCCGCGCTCAAAAAAGCCTATGCCGGGGACAATGTTCCTGTTTCCGGCAAGGACATCGCTGCTTCCGTGATGCGTTCGGCACTCGGCGCAGTCAGCGAATAAGCGGCGGGAGGACAAAAAATGGCGAGCATTGACGAATTCATCGATTTTCTCGGGAAATACTGCGGCGAGCTCTCTGCAGCCCTGCAGAACGAAAGCCAGAAGCGACTGGCCCTGCTCAGCGGCGATCCCGGCCAGCTGGAGCTGATGCTTCAGCTCCAACAGGCGGAGACGATGAAGATCCAGAACCTCGAATCGAGGCGCATTGAACTGCAGAAGGCGCTCGGCTTTGAGGGACTCACGGCCAAGATGCTCGTGGACGCCGTCACCGAGCCTGCGCTCCGGCAGCGTCTGGCGGATGTGCTGCAGGAGATATCGACCCTCGCGTCCGACATCCAGGAGCAAAACCGCATGTCCATGGAGTTTGCGAACAGCAGCCTCAAGATGATGGAACAGGTCGCGATCTCGGCGGGCATTGAGTCCCACAGCACCTACAGCCCGGACACGCCCCGCGGCGCGACACATTCAAAGGACTCCTCCTTTGAAAAATTAGTTTAGGAGGACAAAATGGTCAGATCGACTTTCTTTGGCTTTGAAGCCTCAAAATCGGCGCTCTTCTCCAGTCAGAAGGCGCTCGATATCGTTGGCAACAACCTCGCCAACGCCAATACGGACGGTTATACCCGTCAGCGCGTTGAGACAACGGCCACGACCTATTCAGCCTCCATCAACCGCTTTTCCACGAGCACGGTCGGACAGGCCGGCGCGGGCGTCACAACGCTCGGCGTCTCCCAGATCCGCGATCAGTTTATCGATAAAAACTACCGCGGCGAGCTCTCCGACAGCAGCTACTACGGCAAGGCGAAGGAAATCCTCACGGAGATCCAGGGCGCGATCCCGGACGCGGCGGACATCACGACGAATTCCGGTCTCACCGGCGCGCTCGAAAACATCTACACCGCGCTGAGCAAATATGTGCAGAACCCGACCTACGAGTCGGAGGCGAACATCGTCAAATCCTCGTTCGCCAGCATGGTGCAGGTTTTGCACGACGCGAGCAATTCGCTCGGCGAAATTGAGGCCCGCGAGACCGCCGATCTCGGCACCACGGTCGACCGCGTCAACACCATTTTGCAGAACATCCAGCTCAACAACTCCGCGATCTCCACGCAGAAAAATTCCCTGTCCACCATGGACAGCGCCTATTTCAGCCCGAACGAGCTCATGGACCGGCAGAACCTTCTGCTCGACGAGCTCTCCAAATATACGAACATCAGCGTCAGCCAGAACCCGGACAAAACCGTCAACGTCAGCTTCGTCAACGCGGACAGCACGGAAACGCAGGTCGTCAACGGCGCGGATACCTCCTCAAAGGTCGCAACTCTCAGCAACAAGGACGCTGACAACAAGGATACGACCACGCTGAAGTTGACAACTTATTCAAAGCAGGCGGACGGCACATTTAATGCATCTGATCCTGCCGCCTTTTCTTCCAAGTCCGGCACGCTCAAGTCCTATGTGGACGTTCTCACCGGCAAT
>JAKOSQ010000260.1 GCA_029777215.1 Bacillota bacterium | reverse complement strand
TTTCGTTCACGACTGGCGCGGAAATTTGCGCCGCCCACCGCGCGGCGCAACGGCTGTCCGCTTCGGGACAAAAAAATTTTTGTGAAAAAATTGAATTTCGGATTGCTTTCCCGCGCATGATGGCCTATGATTGAGAAAAAAGAAAAGCTCCCCGCAGGCGCGGTCACACACTGCGTTCGGTCCTCATATTATTAGTATAAAAAGGAGTGGCCCCCATGGCAGATATGAAAATTAATCCGGATGAACTCAAGGAAAAACTCGAGCCTGTCGGCGATGCTTTTGCGAAGGCCGGCAAGGCGGTCGCCAAAAAGGCCGAGCCTGCCGTGAAGGCAGTCGGTGAAAAGGCGAAGGAAAGCCAGAAGCTCGTCGGCGACAAGGCCCGTGAAGCCGGCAAGGCCGCCGGGGACAAGGTCAAGGAAGCCGGCAAGGCCGCCGGCGACAAGGCCAGGGCCGGTCAGAAGATGGCCCAGGCCAAGGCCAAAGAAGCCGGCCGCGAGGCCGTCTCCGCCGTCACGCCAATGGTCTACATCCAGTATGGCGATAAGGAGATCGTCTGCGACGAGCTCATCGAACGAGTCAGGGCGGATTACAAGGCCAACAACAAGGGCACGGTCCGCTCCGTCAAGCTCTATGTCAAGCCCGAAGAGAATACCGCCTACTACGTCATCAACGGCAAGGAAGGCAAGATCGACATCTGAGTACATTGCAACTAAAAACAGGGCCGGCAAAAGCCGGTCCTGTTTTATCTGAACCAAGGAAGGGAGAAGCCCAGAATTCATGAGTACCGCCTACGAGACACAACCGCATTTCGTCGCCTATCTTGATTTGCTGGCAGGAAAGCATCTCATTAAATCCGAGGAGGACGAGTCGCTCAACCGCATGCATTCGCTGCTGCAGGTCGCGAAAGATTCGGGCGCGCACAGTTCCAACGCCATCTTCCCAAAATGTAAGATGAAAATTTTCTCGGACAATATCATCATTGCCTGCCGTCTGACCGGGGACCCCGCGAAGGACTATTCCCGCATCCTCTCGGCCTTCATGCTGGTCTCGGCCATCCAGATCGTGGGGCTGGAGATGTACCATTACCTCTTCCGCGGTGCGGCGACAGTCGGCAACCTCTTCATCGACAACGTAATGGTCTGGGGCAGCGCCCTCGTGCGCGCGACGGACATGGAGGAGACGGAGGCGGTCTACCCACGGGTGCTGGTCGACGACGCGCTGCTTGAAATGCTCGTCGACGACCGGGACGGCGGAGAAAACTTCTCGAAATACTCGCTCGCGCGGGACGCGGACGGGAAATACTATCTCGACTACCTCGGCGCCTACTTCCGTCTGCAGCATTCGGCGGAGAGCGCGGCCTTTATCGGGGAGAACCAGCGGTATTTCCGTGAGCGGCTGGCCGAAGTGAGCTCGCCCGTGCTCGAAAAGCTCCAGTGGCAGACGGCATATCTCGACCGCAGCGAGGCGCTTGCGCGCGCCGCGGCGCAGCAGGCCGAGGAGCGCGCGCGGGACGAGGAGCAGCAGGCGCTGGTCCCGTGTGAGCCGCCGCGCAGCGAGGAGGTCCGCGCCGCACTGGAAAAGGCGGCGGAGGCCCGTGCCGCCGCGGAGAAGGCCGAGGAGGCGCGCACGGCAGCGGCGCGCGCGGCGGAAAAGAAAGCCGTTGCCGCCAAAGCTGCCCGCGCGAGGTCCGCCGTCGCCCGGACGGCGGGAGCCAAGGCCGCCGCCGCGAAGGCGGTCGAGGCCAGGGCCACGGCGGAGAAGGCCGCGGCGACCACGGAGGCCGTCGCCCGCACCGCCGAAGCGGCTGCCGCCGGCACGAAGGCCCGCGTTGCCGGGGCGAAGGCCGTGGCGGCCGAGGCCCTGCGCGGCGAGGAAAAAAAGCGTCACCGCGCGGAGCGTCTGACAGAGCGAGAGAAAGGTTCGCACCGGGACGAGATGCCCGAGCCGGAAGAATGACCTGTAAAAAAGCCCCAAGAACTTTGGCAGCCAGCAAAAAAGGCTGTCCGCAAAAGCGGACAGCCTTTTTGCTTATGTAGGTTTTACTTTGCAAATGCAATGGCGGAGAAGATGAGCTCCACCGTGCCGTCGATGCCAAAGCGGCTCGAGTCGATCGTGAGGTCGTAGCTCCTGGCCTTGCCCCAGCTCGTCTTGCAGTGCTGGTCGTGGTACTCGGCGCGGGCTTTGTCCTTGCGGTGCATCGCGGCTTCAGCTTTGCCCTTTTCGACGCCGTAATATGTCTCAATGCGCTCGAGCTTCGCGGCTGTCTCCGAGGTGATGAAGCAGCTCACAAGGTTCGGATTGTCGCGGAGAATGAAGTCCGAGCAGCGGCCCACAACGACGAAGGATTCGCCGGCTGCGGCCTTTTCCTGGATGAAATCGAATTCCTTCTGCGCGATATTCTCCTCGATGGAGTTGCTGTAACCGCTGACGGAGCGGGAGAACCAGACGTTCTTGACCTTCTCGTCGTATTTTTTGAGCTCGGGACTATCGGCTGCCGCCGCCTGGAAGAGGGTGCTGTCCAGAAGCGGCATGCCGAGCTTCTGCGAGAGCCGGCGTGCGATCTCGTGACCGCCGCTGCCGTACTCGCGCCCGATGGAAATGATGATCTGTCTGTCCATAGGATCGAACCTCCTTTTAATTCGGGTGTCCCGCCGGAGGGCGGGCCGTTCAGCCGGTCAAAGGGCCGGTTCGCTGTTAGCCAAGGTAGCGCGCATAGATGCAGAGCATGGACACGAGCGTGACCATGACGGTTGCAGGCGCGCAGTATTTGCAGTATCTGCCCCAGGTGATGTAGTGGCCGTTCTTCGCGGCGATGGAGGTGCCGACGACGTTTGCAGAGGCGCCGATCGGGGTGCCGTTGCCGCCGAGGTCAACGCCCAGCGCCAGCGTCCAGGCCAGGAGGTTGAGGTTCACGCCCGGCATCGCGGCGGCCATGTCGCGGATGACGGGGACCATCGTCGCGGCGAAAGGAATGTTGTCGATGAAGGCGCTCGCGATCGCGGAGACCCAGATGACAATGGCGACCATGAGGTAGACGTTGCCGCCGCTCATCTTGTCGATGAAGCTGGCGATCGCCTTGAGGATGTCGGTCTCCTCGAGCCCGCCGACCACGATGAAGAGGCCCACGAAGAACAGCAGGGTCTTGTAGTCGATGCCCTTGATGATGCCGGGGGCGGTGCCCTTCTCGCTTGTGACAAGCGCCGTGAGCACGGTGAGGAAGGCTGCGATCACGCCGATGAGCGCGACCGAGAAGCCGGTCTGCGCGTGCGTCACGAGAAGGCAGACGATGAAGAGGAAGACGATGATGTTGGCGATAAAGGCCTTGTGGTTTGTGATCGCGTCCTCGGGATTGGGGTAAACCGTGTCCGGGTCGCGCAGAGCCTCGCTCTCGCGCAGCTCCTTGCGGAAGCAGAGGTAGAAGTAGATGATGGCGAAAACGAAGCAGATGCCAGCAATCGCGCCCGTGTTGGACAGAAAGTCGAAAAACGACAGGTGCAGCGAGGTGCCGATGATGATGTTGGGGGGATCTCCGCACATCGTCGCCGAGCCGCCGAGGTTCGCGCAAAAAATCTCCGTGAGGATCATCGGGACGGGGTCGAACTTCAGTGTCCGCGCGAGCTCGACCGTGACGGCCGCGAGGAAGAGGATGACGGTGATGCTGTCGATGAACATCGCCAGAAGCGCCGAGATCGTGCCGAAGCAGATGAGCAGGGGGACGGTGTGGTAGTGGACCTTTTTGGCAATCCACAGGCACAGCCAGCGGAAGACGCCGGCCTTGCCGAGACCCTCGACCATGATCATCATGCCGGCGATGAAGATGATCGTCGCCCAGTTGATGCCGACCGAGACGCCCTCGGATTCACCGTACCAGAAGGGCAGCGTGAAGATGGTCTTGAGATTGAGCGTGTTCATGATGGCCTCGGTGCTGTGCATGCACAGGCCGAACACAATGGCGATCACGAGACCGCCGCTGACGAGCGTGACGTACTGGCGCTCGACCTTGTCCATGACGATCATCACGAACATCGCGAGAAAGATCACGACTGCAATGATTTGTGCTGCTGACATTTTACTCCTCAATTCTGTGCAGTGATTTGGCGCGGGTCCGGTCCTTCCGGATCTGCCGCAGGGCCGCGCGCCGCTGCCGTTCCTGCCGCCGCGGCGGCAGGACACAGTTTATACATATTTATTATACGCCATTCCAATTTTTCGTCAAGCCGCTTTCTGAAAAATGGCGAACCGCGGCGGCAAAAAAAGCCGCCGGCGCCTCGGCGGCGCCGGCGGACAGGAACTGTGGCAGGGACGGGGTGTTATTTTCCGGTGACCGCGTCGTACCGGTCCTGCATGGAATCGTAGAGATCAGGATCTGCGCGCTTGATATAGTCGGAGGCGCTCTCGCCGGCCTTCGGCGTGGCATAGTCGTAGTCCGTGTCGTAATCCGAAGAGCTGCCGCCAGTGGCCACGTCGTATTGGTCCTGCATGGAATCGTAGAGATCGGGGTCTGCACGTTTGATGTAGTCGGAGGTGCTCTCACCGGGACGCGGCGTCGGGTAGCCGTCACTTGTCTCGTAGTCGGAGCTGCCGGAGCTGCTGCCCGAGCCTGAGCTGTAGCTGGAGCCGCTGGAGCTGCTGCCGGAGCCGGAGCTGTAGCTGGAGCTGCCGGAGCCGGAGCTCGAATTGCTCGAGCTGTGCAGCGATGCAATACGGGCGCTGGAAAGCGTCTGGAGCGATACCGTCAGAATCAGAGCGGCACACAGCGACATAATGAGCTGCTTTTTCCGCCGCCGGCGAGATAGTCGCGGAAGCTGCCGGTTTCGACGGGATCGGCAAACGGGTCGGAGGCTTCATCGCGGGGCTGCAGCCAGCGCGTGGTGAGCAGCAGGGCGAAAAGCTCCGAAACATTGCGGAGCAGGGAAAAGAGACTGTACGGCAGATGGAAAGCAGCCAGATTGATCACGATCATGATCGCAAAAGCGGCAGTGGGTATAAACCGGAATTTGCTGAGCTTTTCTATCGGAGTTCGCGGCTTTTCCGCCATAAGGGTGTAAGTAAATGCATATACATAAA
>JAKOSQ010000259.1 GCA_029777215.1 Bacillota bacterium | reverse complement strand
TCCTCAGTCTCCAGCTTTTCAGGCAGCTCGCACTTGTCGATCGTGAGATTCATGAGAACGAAGCGGCTCGCGTTCCAGATCTTGTTGGCGAAATTGCGCATCGCCTCGCAGCGCTCGGTGTAAAAGCGCATGTCGTTGCCGGGGCTGTTTCCCGTGATGAGGTTGAAGCGCAGGGCGTCGCAGCCGTATTTGTCGATGATCTCCAGCGGGTCGATGCCGTTGCCGAGAGACTTTGACATCTTGTGGCCCTTGTCGTCGCGCACGAGACCGTGGATGAGAACGGTGTGGAACGGCGGCTGCTTTGTGTGCTCGCAGCCGGAGAAGATCATGCGCGCGACCCAGAAGAAGATGATGTCGTAGCCCGTGACCAAAACGTCCGTCGGGTAGTAGTAGTCGAGGTCGGGGGTCTTGTCCGGCCAGCCGAGGGTCGAAAACGGCCAGAGCGCCGAACTGAACCAGGTGTCGAGGACGTCCTCCTCGCGGGTGATATGCTTCGAGTGGCAAGCCTCGCACTCGGTCGGGTCCTCGCGCGAGACGGTGATGTGGCCGCAGTCCTCGCAGGTCCAGGCCGGGATTTGATGGCCCCACCAAAGCTGGCGGGAGATGCACCAGTCGTGGACGTTCTCCATCCAGTTGGTGTAGGTCTTCGTGAAGCGCTCGGGGACGAACTTGACCTCGCCGTCGTCGACGACGCGAATTGCCTCCTGCGCGAGCGGCTCCATTTTGACGAACCATTGCGCGGAGATGAGCGGCTCAACGTCGTTGTGGCAGCGGTAGCAGGTGCCGACGTTGTGCTGGTGGTCCTCGACCTTCACGAGGTAGCCCTGCTCGTCGAGGTCCTTGACGATCTGCTTTCTCGCCTCGTAGCGGTCGAGGCCCGCGTACTTGCCGCCGAGCTCGTTGATCTTGCCGTTGTCGTCGATGACGCGGATGATCTCCAGATTGTGGCGCAGGCCGACCTCAAAGTCGTTCGGGTCGTGCGCCGGGGTCATCTTGACGCAGCCGGTACCGAATTCCATGTCGACGTACTCGTCCGCGACAATGGGGATTTCCTTGTTGACAAGCGGCAGGATGCAGGTCTTGCCGACGAGATTTGTGTAGCGCTTGTCGTTGGGGTTTACCGCAACGCCGGAGTCGCCGAGCATTGTCTCCGGGCGGGTGGTGGCGACGACGATGTCGCCGCTGCCGTCCGTCAGCGGATAGCGCAGATGCCAGAGGTGACCGGGCTTGTCGACGAATTCGACCTCGGCGTCCGAGAGCGCGGTGACGCAGTGCGGGCACCAGTTGATGATGCGGCTGCCCTTGTAGATGAGGCCCTTTTCGTAGAGGGAGACGAAGACCTCGCGGACAGCCTTGGAGCAGCCGTCGTCCATCGTGAAGCGGGCGCGGTCCCAATCACAGGACGCGCCGAGTTTTTTTTGCTGCTCGACGATGCGGCTGCCATACTGGTTTTTCCAGTCCCAGACGCGCTCCAAAAACTTCTCGCGGCCGAGATCATAGCGCGTGAGGCCCTCAGAGCGCAGCACCTCTTCAACCTTTATTTGTGTTGCGATGCCCGCGTGGTCCGTTCCGGGGACCCAGAGCGCGGAAAAGCCCTTCATACGCTTGTAGCGGATGAGGCTGTCCTGCAGGGTGCAGTCCATCGCGTGGCCCATGTGGAGCTGGCCCGTGACGTTCGGGGGCGGCATGACGATGGTGAACGGTTTCTTTTCGGGGTCGCGCACGCCGCGAAACGCGCCGGCGTCCTCCCACTGCTGGTAGATGCGGCTTTCGACCTCTTTCGGGTCGTAGACCTTGGATAATTCTTTTGGCATTTTTACTCACTCCATTTTCGTCTGTAAAAGAAAAGCGCCCTGACATGTAATCAGGGCGCTTGAAATACGCTGTACCACCTGAATTCGCGGCATTTTGCAGCCACGCACTCGATACCCTTAACGCGGGCGGACGCACCGGTCTTTCCCCCGGCGGGCTCGGAAGCGACCAGCCCTTCCCGCGCGCGAAAGCTCACACCGAACGCTTTCTCTCTTTGCCGCGCTTTTGGAAAGGCACCTCTCCGTCAAAGCCTGTTACGAACTATTATTATATGCTTTTTTTATTTTTTGTCAAGATATTCGCAGGCCGAGAGCGCCGCGACGTTGCCCTCGCCGACCGCCTTCGCGATCTGGTAGGGCTTGCCGGTGCAGTCACCAGCAGCAAAGACGCCGGCGATGCTCGTTTTCATGCTCCGGTCAACCCGGATGTGCGGCCCGTCGAGCTCAATGTCGGTTAAAAAGTTCGAGGGCGCAATCGTGCTGCGGAGAATGAAGACGCCGTCGACCGGGAACTCGCGGCCCTCGGCTTCGATGGCCGTGACGCGCTGCTCGCCGAGAATTTTGTAGTTCTTGGCAAAGGCCTTGTCGAAGTACATGACCTCGACGCCCATCTCGCGCAGGGCGTCCGCCTCCGCCTCGGCTTCGTCGTTTAAGCCGATGACGGCAACCTTTTTGCCCCGGTAGAGCATGCCGTCGCAGGTGGCGCAGTAGGAGACGCCCTTGCCGAGAAATTCGAGCTCTCCCTCGTAGGCCGAGGTCTGGACGACGCCGGAGGCCAGAATGAGTGCGTCGCCGTCAAAGAAGTTCTGTCCCACGGAGACGCCGAACTTTTTGCCCATCTGCACGGCGTTGAGCGCGCGGCCGGGCAGGACCTTGATGTTCGCCGCGTTGAGCTGATCGCGAAAGCTCTTGAGGATGTCCGCGCCGGACATACCCGCGCAGCCGGGGTAGTTCGTGATTTCGTGCGCCTTCCAGAGATTGGACTGATTTGCACCGTTGGAGATGATGAAAGCG
>JAKOSQ010000258.1 GCA_029777215.1 Bacillota bacterium | reverse complement strand
GCCTTGCCGCTCTCGACGCACGAGAGCTCGAGCGTGTCGTTGACAAAGTCGAGCAGCAGCTTGCCGGAGGAGTCAATCTTTTTGAGATATTCCTGCTTTTTTGCGGGGTCCTCTTCCCTGAGCGCGAGACCGGTGAAACCGATCACGCCGTTTAAAGGCGTGCGCAAATCGTGGGACATGCTCGCGAGGAAGGTCGACTTCGCCTCGTTTGCGCGCTCGGCCTCGAGTCTGGCGGCTTCGATGTGCGCCAGCTGCAGACGGTCGCGGCGGAAGGCGGTCGTGACGTCCGTGCGGACAACGAGGATGATCTTTTTCGTTTTGTCGAGCCAGATATAGTCGAGCTGCTTGCAGTAGAGCTCGCTGTTCTCCGTGCGGCGGTAGGTGGAGACGTATTTGTTCGCCGTTTCGAGTCCCGCGAGGATGTTTTTGAGATCGACCGCCGCGTCGAACGGGCCGCACTCGTCCTCGTTGACAAAATTCTTGCGGACGTAAGCGCAGCATTTGCTGTAGGCGGTGCGCTGGCGGACGTCCGGGAAGAGAATCTCCGGCGACTTTTTGATGAATTCAAACTGGTCCGCTTCGGCAAAGATCAGACCGATATAGTCGAATTCCTCGTCGGCAATGCGGCCCATAATCTCGTCGCTCTGAATCTTTTCCGTGATGTCGTAGGCATAGGTGAAGCACTCGAGATCGCCGGTCTCCGGGCTCATATAGGTGTGGATGTTCATGGAGATCCAGATCGGCAGATCGCCCCGGCGTGCACGGCGGTAGACGAGATTGTGCTGCAGCTGCCCGTGCTGGTAGCTCTCGATGAGTCTGCCGCGGTCAAGCCTGTCCGCAGTCTGACGGCGCTCGTTCTCATCATAGGCGAGCCCGACGAGCATCCCGAGGGCATCGTCATAGGAGGTGCCTGGCTCGATGCCCAAAAAGCAGTCGTTTTTCGTGCAGTACGCGAGCACCTCGTTGCGCGTGAGGTTGTAGTGTCCCTTGGCCACAAGATCGTTCTCGTCCGTCCGGCGCAGGTAGCCGAGCTCGCGCTGATAGCGCTCTTCGACCTTTTTCTCGGCGGTGATGTTCTGCGTGAAGCCGATGGCGTGTGCGGGAATGCCGTCCGGCGCGTCCACGGCGATATAGACGATGCGCTCGCAGCGCGGCTCGCGGCCATTGACGGGCTTGTACCACACCTCGCAGGAGGCGTTCCGGCCCGCGTCAACCTCACTGTACATTTTCAAAAAGGCCGGCTGGTCCTCCCGGCTGATGCTGCCGACCAGTGAGTCGGGCACGTTCGTGATGATGTTCGTCAGATCGAGGATTTTGCGCGCTTCATCCGTGTGCTCGTCGTCGGACAAAACGATGGTGTGCGTCCGGATGTCGTAGTCCCAGGTCGAAAGCTTTGCCGCCTTGACGACCTCGCGGTAAAAGCGGCGGCTCTCGCGCAGCTGTGCCTCCACGAGCTTGATGTCGTCGATGTTTGCATAGTTGAAGTAGGCGATCTCCTCGCTGTCGGAGAGCTTCACAAACGTTCCGCGGATGCTGCCCCAGACATACTCCCCGCCTCTGGTGCGGAAGCGG
>JAKOSQ010000257.1 GCA_029777215.1 Bacillota bacterium | reverse complement strand
CGCGAGTCCATGACCAGCAGCAACTACAGCACGACGCTCGGAACCCTCGACGGCGAGCTCACCGCCAAGCGCGACACCTTCAGCAAATTCATCACCGACGTCGGCACCAAGACCAGCTACCTCGACAGCCTCGACGACAGCCTCGACACGAAGATCGACTCCTACAAGAGCCAGATCAACAGTCTCATGGGCATCGACGACGCCGAGGAGGCCACCAACCAGACGCTCAACGATTATGTCTTAAAAGCCGTGCTTTCCATGGGCTCGAAAATTCTTCCCGTGTCGCTTATGGACTATCTGAAATGAGGAAACCCGCACATGTTTAAGGGAGTGGTATTATGGAGCAGCTGCTTCGAATAACAAGTACGCCGATCAAATACGAATTAGAAGTTGAGCATCCGAAGCTTGAAATCAAGCGGGAGAATCCTTCGGCTACCGTTGACACGAAACCGGCAAAGCTCACAATCACCAATATGAAGGACACCAGCGTCAACATCAGCACCTACCAGGCTCGGAAGTCTCTGGGCATCATGGATTCTGCCGACTTCACGGCGCAAAACGCCGCTGAAAGTCAGCAGGCGCTGACCAAGCAGATCGGAGAATACGTCCAGATCGGCAACCAGACGTCCCAGATCCAGGACGGCGTGACGGTCGGTGACATCTACCGCAGCAAAATGCTGGACAGCACCAGCTATCAGCTCTACACCGCCTATCTTCCGAGCGGAGGCGCGGACCTGACGTGGAACCCCGCGCAGCTGGACATGAACTATCAGCCGGGAGACGTCAGCGTCGACTGGGATGTGAGCGCGAACGAATTCAACTTCATCCCCGGCAGCATCCGCATGAAGGTGACGCAGCTCGCGTCCGTCAACATCGAATATCTCGGCGGTCCGCTCTATTTCCCGCCGAGCGCGATGCAGAAATTCAACATGGAAAGCAGCGATGAGTGACGGCTCCGCTGGAACCGAAAGGGCAGGTAACACATCATGCAGATCAAAACAAGAGACTTCGGTACCATCGAGGTCACTGAAGACCGCGTATATCATTTCACACAGCCCCTTTTCGGCTTTGAACAGTACAGCGACTTCATCATCCTGCACGACGAGGAGATCGGCGGGAGCATCGTCTGGCTCCAGTCCACGCAGGAGCCGCAGCTGTGCTTCATCATGATGGACCCCGGTACCGTGGCCAAGGGTTACGCCCCGCCGCTGCCGCCCGAGTTCGACCGGCTTCTCGGCGAGGGCGACTGCTACTGTTGGGTCGTGGCGGTTGTGCCGGAGAATTTCCGCGACGCGACGGTCAACCTCAAAAGCCCGGTCTACCTCAACACGACCACCCAGAAGGGCGCGCAGATCATCCTCGAGGGTGACTACCCCGTCCGCTTCCCCATTGCGAAAGGGGGAGAGAGCTGATGCTGGTCATCTCACGAAAACAGGAAGAATCCATCATCATCGAGCCGGAAAACGGCGGCGATCCGATCGAGATCAAAATCATCTCCATCGACAACCAGGTCAAGGTCGGCATCTCGGCCCCGCGCGGCTGCAAGATCTGGCGCAACGAGCTCTACCGGACGATCGAGCTCAACCGCAGTGCGGCGGCGGCGCCCGCGGCGGGCAGTCTGCGCAGACTGCTCGGGAAGGACAGCGAAGAAAAGAAAGACGGGTGACAGACTTTGGAAATCCACGAGGTGCTCGCGCTTCTCGAAACGGAACGCAGCGAGCTGACCGGCGTTGAACGGCTCACCGAGCAAATCCTCGACGCGCCGTCGGACGATTTCCCGGAGCTGATCGCCAAACGGGGCGATTACCTCACGAAAGCCGTGCTTGCAGAAAACCGGCTCAAGGAGATCATGTCTGCGGACGAGGCTCTTTTCGCCGTTCTCAACGGCAGCGCGGAGCTGGGCACCCTCACAGCACCCTACCGGCAGATCTTTGAAGCCTCGCTTCGCGCGAAGGCGACGCTCTGCCGCATCAAACGTCTCGAGCCGCAGGTCGTTGCCCGCATGGAAAACGAGCGGGCTCAGGCGCTGAGCCACATCGAAGAACTCAACCACAGCAGCGCCTCGGTGGCCGGCCCCT
>JAKOSQ010000256.1 GCA_029777215.1 Bacillota bacterium | reverse complement strand
TATCACCGTGAGCGACCGCTGCGCGCGCGGCGAGCGCGTCGACGAGGGCGGGCCGCGCGGCGCCCAGGCGCTCACTGGCGCGGGGTACGAGGTCGTCAAAATCCTCATCGTCCCCGATGAAAAGGAACAGATCGAAGCCGCGATCAAGGCGCTCGCGGACGCGCGCGCCGCCGAACTCATCGTCACGACCGGCGGGACGGGCTTCGCCCCGCGCGACGTGACGCCGGAGGCGACGATCGCCATTTGCGAAAAGCTCTGCCCCGGCATCCCGGAGGCCATGCGCTACGCCTCGATGCAGATCACGCCGCGCGCGATGCTCTCCCGCGCACAGGCCGGCATCCGCGCCAACAGTCTCATCGTGAACCTCCCCGGCAGTCCAAAGGGTGCGGTGGAAAACCTCGAGGCGGTCCTGCCGTCCCTCGGCCACGGCCTTGAAATGCTCTCCGGCAGGCCCGCCGACTGCGCGAAGCTCGCGGACAAGTAGGACTCCCCCGCCGCTTTCGGACTTATCATACCAAAAAGCCGCCTTTCCAGGCGGCTTTTTCTGCATTATTCCCATTGACCTTATATGTTTAGTTTGCTAAAATGTCTGTTAACAGTATCGCGGGCGAAGAAACCGGCGTATCCCGCCGCCCGCGCTTGAGGGAGGGCTCAAAAAATGAAGGACGAAAAGACGAGAAAGCTGGTCTATCTGGCGCTGTTTACAGCGCTGACAACGGCGGCGACGATGGTCGTGCGCGTGCCGTCGCCCACGGGCGGCTATGTGAACGCGGGCGACGCCGTGGTGCTGCTGTGCGCGTTCGTGCTGGGTCCTGTACCCGGCGCGGTGGCGGCGGGCATCGGCTCGGCACTTGCGGATATTTTCGGCAGCTATTTCCTCTACGCGCCGGCGACACTGGTCATCAAGGGACTCACGGCGCTGGTCGCGGGGCTGCTGCTGCGCGGCGCGGCACAGCTTCACCCCCTCCGCGCGGTGCTTTCGGGCATAGCGGGCGAGGCCGTGATGGTCGGCGGCTACTATGTTTTTGAGGCGGTCTTCATCACGAACAGCTGGGTCGGCGCGCTGGTGGAAATTCCGGGCAATCTCGTGCAGGCAGCCTTCGGCGTCGCGGCCGGAACGGCGCTGCTCTTTGCGCTCCGGGACACGCCTCTGCTCCGCGCGCACGCGGCGCGCTGAATTCATGCCGCGAGCAATGATCGCGATGAGCGGCGGTGTCGATTCGAGCGTCGCCGCTTATCTTATGCGCGAGGCGGGCTTTGACTGCGTCGGCGTGCAGATGAAGCTCTTTGAAAACGAGGAGGCCGGGCTCTCGCGCGAGAGCGCCTGCTGCTCACTCGAGAGCGCGGAGGACGCGCGATGGGTCGCCTTTGGGCTGGACATGCCGTTTTACGTCTGGAATTTTTCGGACGAATTCCGCTGCGAGGTCATCGACCGCTTCGCCGCCGCCTACGCCGCCGGGCGGACGCCGAACCCCTGCATCGACTGCAACCGCTATCTCAAATTCGGCGCACTGCTGCGGCGCGCGCGAGCGCTCGGCTTCGATGCGCTCGCGACGGGTCACTACGCACGCGTCGAAAAGAGCGGCGGACAGTATCTTCTGAAAAAAGCCGCCGACGAGACGAAGGACCAGAGCTATGTGCTTTACATGCTCTCGCAGGCGGAGCTTTCGCTGCTGCGTCTGCCGCTCGGGGAGCTGCGCAAGAGCGAAACGCGGCAGATCGCGGCGCGGCAGGGCTTTGCCGTCGCGCGCAAGCCGGACAGCCAGGATCTCTGCTTCGCGCCGGACGGCGACTACGCTGCGGCGGCGGAGCGCGCGCTGGGGCGGGCCTTTGCGCCGGGCGACTTTGTCGACGCCGAGGGCCGGGTGCTCGGCCGGCACGCCGGGATCGGGCGCTACACGCTCGGGCAGCGGCGAGGGCTTGGCATTTCGAACGAGGCGCCGCTCTACGTCTGCGGCATCGAGCCGGCGGAAAACCGGGTCGTCCTCGGCGGGCCGGAGGCGCTTTTGTCCCGGACGCTCGAGGCAAACGACTTTAACTGGATCGCCGGGAGAGCGCCCGACGGCCCGCTGCGCGCCCGGGCAAAAGTGCGCTACCGGCAGCCGGAGCAGCCCGCGACCGTCACGCCGACGGGACCGGACAGCGTGCGCGTCGTTTTCGACGAGGCGCAGCGCGCGATCACGCCCGGACAGATCGTCGTTTTGTACGACGGCGACATCGTGCTCGGCGGCGGAACGATCACGGCATAATTGGTCTGCGGCCTTTCCCTCCAAATAAAAAAGAAGTCCGCGTGAGCGGACTTCTTTTTTTATAAGCTGAAGCGTCTGCGAATCTCCTCGCGGAGGACGGGGACGTGTCGGATGATCTGCAGGGGGATGATGAGCGCGACACTGATGGCCGAGGTGATCAGCGACCAGCCGGGGACCCAGACGCCGGTGAAGTAGAGGTCACCGAAATACTCGAGGCCGAGCAGCAAAAGCCCCAAAAAGCCGATCGCGAGGGACATCGTCGTCAGCCGCGAGTGCCGCCCGCCGCGCAGCAGAAAGCTCAGCAGAAAGACGAGCGCCACAAGGTAGACGAGCAGCGGCAGTGCGAGGCCGGAAAACCAGTCCGCCCCGTGGACGCTGATGGAGAGGAGGTCGACGTACAGCCCGACGGCGGCAACGTCCGCCGTGAGCTTGAGGAAGGTCGGCCAGCGGACGACCAGCGGCAGCACAAACCAGATCCACAGCAGCATCGCCGCCCCGATGATATAGAGCGACCACGCCTCGTTCGGGATATAGAGCAGATTGAGCAGCCCGCAGCAGATGACCACGGACAGCAGCATGGACGAGAGGATCATGGCGAGCGTCCGCCGGGGCGCGCGTTCGACGTTGGGCCGTGCGGTAGCGAAATACGGCTCGCCCGGCGTCTCGTTTTCCGGGTGCCAGGCCGGGGTCTGGCACAGGGGACAGCGCTCCGCGCCGGGGTTGAGCTCCACACCGCAGTTGACGCAATAGGACATTTTGGGTCCTCCTTTTCAGCGATTGCTTTCGATCCGCACGGGGATGCCTTGGCGGACCAGAAAGCGGAAAAATTCACGCTCCGTGTCGGTCTGGCGCTGCGTGCCGGCAAAGGTGATCTCCATGGTGTTGCCGTAGCTGATTGCGGCGCAGTGGGAACGCGGCACAATGGCCTGTCCCAAAATGGCCTCCATTGCTTCGATGTGCGCCTCCATTTCTGGTGGAACGCGGAAGGGACCGACATTCGTGAACGTTCCGGAAAAGGGATAGACGGCCTGCAGGCGGTAGCTGCCGGACATGAGCGGAATCTTCGCCGAAAGCGGGATCACGCGCAGAAAGGGGTTTCGCGTGAGCTGCACGCTCTGCGTGATCGCGGCCCGCAGCTCCTGCCGGTTCGCGTGCAGGCGCATGTAGTTGTGAACCTGCGAGACGATTTCGGGGAAGCTGTATTCCCCCAGCGCGGGATCAATGCCGGGGCTGATCGTCGTGATGAAGTTGCCGAGGGTCTGCGACGGGAAATGAGCCCGGAGATTGACGGGTACCGCGAGCGTCACGGGGCGGAGCCGATAGCTCCGGCGGTGCTGCTGCTGTTCGGCGATCACATAGATGAGGACCGCCGCGAGATATTCCGTGATCGATGCGCCGTTTGTCTTTGCAAGCGCGTGGAGGCGGTCGACCGGGAGAAAGCCCATCGTCACATGGAAGGTGTAAAACGGCTCGGGTGTGCCGGTGTTTGTAAAGGCGCGCGGCAGAAGCACCAGCTTTTTCGCGTGCGTGCCGGCGTAGCGGGAATAGGCATCCTCCAGCTCCTCCGGCGCGGGCGTGGCGTCGACGTCGAGCACGCCGTCCCCGTTCGGGATCTCCGCGCCGCACTCGCGCAGATAAACCGCGAGCAGCGTGCGAAAAAAGACGATCGCGCCGGTCCCGTCTGACAGGGCATGGAAAATTTCGATGGAGATGCGGCGCTCGTAATAGTAAAAGCGGACCAGCCAGTGGTTTTCCTCCTCAAAGCGGAAGGGCTGGCAGGGGTCGGAGACGTCCGGCTTCACGAAGGGGCCGGGCGCGGGGTTCTGTTCGAGATAGTGCCAGAACACGCCGCGGCGGATGCGCACGCCGAAGCCCGGAAAGCGCGGCATCGTGCGGTTCACAGCGCGCTGCAATGCCTCCGGGTCCACCTTTTCCTTCATGAGGGCGGAGAAACGGTAGGTCGCCGAATATTTTTCGCTCTGCAGAGATGAATAGAGAACGCCGGCGCTGTCCATCCTGTACCAGGGCTCGTGCGTTTTTGCCATGGGCCGGTCTCCTCTCCTGTGCGCCGGACGGCGCTTTGTTGCGCTTCACTATACCACAGCATGCGTCGGCGCGCAAGGCACTGGAAGCGGATTATGGTTTCCTTTTCTGCCAAAGCATGATATGATGGACAAAAGCGGTCGTAACGCCGCGAAGAAAGAGGACGCAGAGCATGGACATCTGGAAAGCAGCGGAGCACCTCCCCACGGCGCGCGAGGCGGCGGAGGAAAAACGGCTCGCCCCGCAGATGCGCGCCCTCAAGGCGCTGCATTCTCTCGCCTCGCCGGGCGAACAGGTGACGCCCGAGGAGCTTGAAAAGCAGCGCCGCAACCAGGAAATCCTCGGCCGGCTCATGGCCCCCGCCGCTGGCATGGACTGGGACGAATTTTTTCTCTCCGGCATGGAGGCCGCGTGGACCCGGCTCAAATCGCCGCACGGGAAGCGCCACGCGATCCTCTACTGTCACGGCGGCGGCTACACGAGCGGCAACCTCGGCTATTCGCGCGTGCTCGCG
>JAKOSQ010000255.1 GCA_029777215.1 Bacillota bacterium | reverse complement strand
CCGGAGCGGACGGGGACGCCCGGAAAACAGCTCAACAAAGAAACACAGCGCGGCGCCGACTTGTTAAACAGCCGGCGCCGCATTTTGACTTTTAAATGTTAAAAAATATCATTACGGTTTATATCAAGAAATTCTACCGGACATTATTCGCGCTTTTTCTACAAAATTCGAGCTTTTTCTACTTTTTAGCGGAAAGAACGACGGCTTTTGACAGGTTTCGCGCCATAACGATGCTACCATTGGGGACGCTTCTGAAAACAAAATTTTTTTAATTTTGTATTGCGGCGTACATGTTTTCCGACCGCGTGCCGTTCGGGTAGGAGGTGGGAATTGTTTGCGTAAAAAAAAGGACGGGGGCGGCGTCGTGGACAGGATCACGGAGCTCGCCTTCGGCAAGGCCAACGATGCGGTGAAGCTCGCATTTCTGGACCCGGCGGAGCCGGAACAGCTCGCGGCGCTCGAAGAACTCGACCTGAGCATGGTTTCGGAGATCAAGCGCAGCGCCAACGGCGCGGTGGAGGTGAAGCTTTTAAACCGCATCGCACTGCTCGAGCTGCTGGCGCAGCTCTCCGCGCCGGAGGCGGGCGCGGTGAAAAACGGCGAGGCGGAGAGCTTTTTCCTCGCAATGGATAAGGCGGCAGCAAAGCTGGGCGAGGAAGCACAATGAAATTTGAGGCGTTCAGCGAAAAGCAAACGCTTGCGTTGACCTGGTGGAGCGATTCGTCGCCATGGCGCGACTGGGACGCCGTCATCTGCGACGGGGCCGTCAGAAGCGGCAAGACGCTGTGCATGGGTATTTCGTTTCTGTGCTGGGCGACGCGGCGCTTCGACGGGCGGCAGTTCGGCATGTGCGGCAAGACCATCGCGTCGCTGCGGCGAAACGTCGTGAGCGTGCTGCTGCCGGTGATGCGGGACCTCGGCTTCGGCGTGGACGAGAAAATTTCGAAAAATCTGTTCACGCTGTCGTTCGGCGGGAGGAGCAACACCTTTTACCTTTTCGGCGGACGGGACGAGTCCTCGCAGGCGCTCATTCAGGGCGCGACCTTCGCGGGCGTGCTCTTGGACGAGGTCGCGCTGATGCCCAAGAGCTTCGTTGAGCAGGCCTGCGCAAGGTGCAGCGTTTCCGGCAGCAAGCTTTGGTTCAACTGCAACCCGGAGGGGCCGAGCCACTGGTTCTATCAAGAGTGGGTCAAAAAGTCGACGGAGAGGAGAGCAGTTTACATCCACTTCTCTTTGGAAGACAATCCGGCGCTGTCGCGGAAGATCATCGCGCGATACCGGAAGATGTACTCGGGCGTGTTTTACCGGCGCTTCGTGCTGGGCGAGTGGGTTGCTTCGACCGGGCGTGTGTATGACTTCTTCGACGAGAGCTATGTGCGCGAGGCACCGGACGGGGCGCTGGAGGAGTACGCCGTGTCCTGCGACTACGGGACCGCAAACCCTTCGAGCTTCGGGCTCTGGGGACGGCGCGGGGAGGTCTGGTACCGACTGCGCGAATACTACTATAATTCGCGCGAGGAGGGCTTTCAGAAGACGGACGCCGAATATGTGCGGGAGCTGAAGGTGCTCATTGGCGGCAGGCGCGTGCGGGCGGTCGTCGTCGACCCGTCGGCGGCGAGCTTTATCGAGGCGCTGCGGCGGGAGGGGCTGTCAGTCGTCAAGGCCGACAACGACGTTTTGAGCGGCATCCGGCTGACGGCGGACCTGCTCAAGGCCGGGCGGCTCGTGATCTGTTCGGCGTGCGAGGACGCGATAAGGGAATTTTCGCTCTATTCGTGGGACGAGAAACGTGAGGACAGGGACGCGCCCATCAAGCTCAACGATCACGCGATGGACGACATCCGCTATTTTGCGGCCACGATCGCCGCGCCGCGCCGCGAGGAGGTCTTTGCCGCGACCTTCGCCGAGCGGGACGCGATGTTCGAGTAAATCATTCGAGGGGAAGAGAAATGAAGTTTTTTCAGAAGAAAAAGGAGAGGCGGAGCGCCGTGACGACGCAGATCAGGGCCGCCGACCGGCATCCGTTCGGGATGCTCGACAGCTATGTGCCGCTCGGGGGCGGCGACGTGCGGCTCTACCGCGCGATCCGCGAGGCCATTCCGGTGCTCGATGCGGCGGTCATGAAGACGATACGGCTGACCGGCGGCTTCGAGGTGAAGTGCGAAGACGGGAGGGCCGAAAAGGAACTGGCGGACTTTCTCAGAAACGTCGATGTCGGACGCTCGCAGAAGGGGATCGACGCCTTTATCGACTGCTATCTCGACTCGCTGCTGACCTGCGGGCGCGCCGTCGGCGAGATCGTCACCGACGGGAACCGCGAGATCGCCGCGCTGCTGTGCGGCAACGTCTGCGACGTGGAGCTGCACGAGGGCGCGTCGGCGCTGGACTTTGAAATCTGCGGGCGCGACGAGACGGGAATGTTCCAGCCGCTGCCGTATCAGGAGCTTATCTTGTTCACCCCGCTCAGCCCGGAGGCCGACGCGCCCTATGGGGTGTCGATTTTTCGCAGTATGCCGTTTTTGGCGGAAATTTTGCTTAAAATTTACAACACGATCGGCGTCAACTGGGAGCGAGCCGGAAATGTGCGCTACGCCGTGGTGTACAAGCCGCAGGGGGATATCCTTGACAAGGCTTACGCGCAGGAGCGCTCGCAGATGATCGCGCGCGAGTGGTCGAGCGCCATGCAGAGCGGAAAAAACGGCAGTGTGCGCGACTTCGTCGCGGTTGGGGACGTCGACATCCGCGTGATCGGCGCGGACGGACAGGTGCTCGACAGTGAGATACCGGTGCGGCAGATTTTGGAGCAGCTTGTCTCGCGGACCGGCATCCCACCGTTCATGCTGGGACTCAACTGGTCCTCCACTGAGCGCATGTCTGCCCAGCAGGCCGACCTCATGACGAGCGAGCTGGGGGCGCTGCGGCGCACGCTCACGCCCGTCGTTGAGCAGATATGCTCGCTGTGGCTGCGGATGCACGGCTACGCCTGCGCGTTTGAGGTCGTGTGGGACCCGATTAATCTGCAGGACGCGGTGGAGCAGTCCAAGGCGGCGCTTTACGCCGCACAAGCGGAGAATATCACAAAACAGGAGACAAAAGTGAAAGAAAATGTCTCGGAAGGACAGATGCCGAAAAAGAACGAGGGCGAGAAAACTTCCGGGGACGAGGAGGAAGAAACTTGAAAATCTACAAGGCGGGCGCGGACGGTGCAAAATCTGCACAGACGGAGGCGGAGCTTGCGGCGGTCAACGCCTTTGCAAAGACCGAACTGACGGCGGAGCAGGTTTACACCTTTTCCGTGGTGCTCTGCGACAACGAGATTGACAGGGACTTTGAGAAGTTTTCTGTCGACGCGCTCCATGAGCTTGCGGAGCTGTTCGTCGGGCGCACCGGCATCTTCGACCACGAGTGGAAGGCCGGAAACCAGACGGCTCGCATCTACCGCACAAGCGTCGAGCAGGTGGCGGGGGGCAAAAACGCCGTCGGCGAGGACTACACGGTTTTGAAGGGCTGGGCTTACATGCTGCGCTCGGAGAAAAACGCCGCGCTCATCGCGGAGATCGACGCGGGCATCAAAAAGGAGACGAGCGTCGGATGCAGCGTATCCGAGCGTGTATGCTCCATCTGCGGACTCTCCGCCGGCGCGGGCGGCTGCTCGCATGTGCCGGGCAGAGAGTATGACGGCAAGCTCTGCTACCGCGAGCTTGCGAGCTGCGACGACGCTTACGAATTTTCATTCGTCGCTGTCCCCGCGCAGAGAGGCGCAGGGGTCGTAAAGGGCTTCGGAGGGGCGGCGACGCTCGGAGAGCTTGTACGCAAGTGTGGCGACGCGAAGATGATCGCGGAAATGGATAAGATTGAGGCGGAAGCTGTCCTTGGAAGAGAATATCAGGAGCAGCTGCGCCGCGAGGTTCTGCGGCTCGGGCTGCTGTGCGACCCGAAGCTCTACGCAGGACTGGAAAAGGGCGCGGCGCGCATGGGGGCGGCGGAGCTGACGAGTCTCAAGGGCGCGTTCGAGGAACAGCTCGAGGGAAAATTCCCGCCGCGCACACAGCTCAAGGGCAGAAACGCTGCCGTCAAATTCGACGGGACCGAATACATCGTTTGACAGCGGCGGGGCCGCTGAAAATATTTTTTTGGAGGGATTTCTTTTGAAAGTCAGTTTTGAGGGGATCGGCGAAAACATCGTTACGTTTTACAACAGCAAAACCAATCCGGCAGCGGCGGGCGTGCCGGTCAAGATGAGCGCCGCCTGCGAGGCGGCAAAGTGCGGCGACGGCGAGCGCTTCTTCGGCGTTGCCGTGGCGGGCGACAGCGAGTTTGCCGCAGCGCAGACGAAGGGCTACGTCGAGATGCCGTACACGGGTACCGTGCCGGCGGTCGGGTTCGGCAAGCTCGCGGCGGACGCCGCCGGCGGCGTCAAGACCGCCGACGCGGGCAGCGAGTTTCTGATCGTCGACGTCGACGTTACCAACAAAGTCGTCGGCTTCATTCTTTGAAAAGTAGAGGGAGAGGATAATTATGAGCACTAAATTCAACGAAATCAAGCTCGACAAGGGCATGTACGGCGAAATCGGCAAGAACTTTACGCAGGTTCTCGAGAGCTTCGACCCGAGCGAGGAGTACAGAGGCACGGCGCTCGAGGGCCTCGACGCCTACCAGAGACAGCTCAAGCGCTTTGACATCAAGGTCCGCGGCGCAGGCAGCGACATGGTCGAAAAGTTTTTCCACACGACCGAGAGCGCCGTGCTGTTCCCGGAATTTGTCGCGCGCAGCGTCCGCCAGGGCATGGAGGAGGAGAACATCCTGCCGTCCATTACCGCGACCGTCACGAAGTTTGACGGCATGGACTACCGCAGCATCTACTCTGTTCCAACCGAAGACGACAAGAGCCTGCGCCGCGTCGAAGAGGGCGCGGCCATTCCGCAGACTGAGGTAAAGGTCCGCGAAAACCTCGTCCGACTTCACAAGCGCGGCAGAATGCTCGTGGCCTCCTATGAGGCGGTGCGCTTCCAGAAGCTCGATCTGTTCTCCGTTATGCTGCGTCAGATCGGCAGCCAGATCATGCGCATGCATCTCGAGGACGCCATTAATGTCCTCATGAACGGCGACGGCAACGATAACACCGCGGCCGCCTTTAAGGTCGGCACCGCACCGATGACGGGTACAGCCGGCAAGCTCGGCTATCAGCAGCTGCTCGAATTTTGGAGTCAGTTCGATCCCTACGCGCTCAACACGATGCTCGTGAGCCCGGACGTCATGCTGCAGATTTTGCAGTGCCCCGAGTTCCAGAACCCGCTGACGGGCCTCAATTTCACCGGCACCGGCGAGCCGGGCAATCCGCTCGGCGCGAAGCTCATCAAGTCTTCAGCTGTCGCCAAGGGCACAATGATCGGCCTTGACAAGAGCTACGCGCTGGAAATGATCGAGGCGTCCGACGTCGCGGTCGAGTACGACAGACTCATCGACCGCCAGCTTGAGCGCGCGGCAATCACCAGCATCTCCGGTTTTTCGAAGCTCTACACAGACGCTTCCAAGGTGCTGACTGTCTGATTTGGAGAATGGCGGGGAGAAAATCTCCCCGCCGGAGAAAGGAGAGACGGCGTTGGATACGAATAAGGATATTCTGAACAAGGCCAAGACCGTTTACCGCGAGACGCTGAGCACCGCCGAGGAGAGCACACTCTATGAGATGGGACTCGCGGCGCACGCGGAGCTCGAGCGGCGGCTGCGCGACGGCGTGAGCGTGGAGTCGATCTACGATGAGTTCGTGCGCGCAGCGGGAGTGCTCGCCGTGGCGCTGTTCGTCGGGCTCGACTGCGCGGGGACGGAGAGCTTTACCGCCGGGAGTGTCACGCTCAAGCGCGGTGGGACTTCGAGCGCGCGCCGGGCAGCGGCGTCGCTCAGAAGCCAGGCGGAACTGATGCTCGCGGGCTATCTGCGCGACGGGGCCTTCTGCTTCGGGACGGTGCGCACATGAGCGGGCGCTTCGACGCGCTGTGGCGCTTCGGGAGAACAGTGACGGCCTTTGACGAGACGAGCCCGGCGGGGCGGACGTTTCGGGGCTTTTTGGAGCCAATGGACCGGCGAAGCTCGACGGAAAAGATAAGAACAAAAGCGGGATTTGCGCCTAAGGAGAAGTTTCGACTGTTTGCTGAGCCGAAAGAGGCATTTTCGGCGGGCGAGGAAACGCGGCTCGTCTGCGGCGGGGAGGAATTTCGCCTGCTGCGGGCCAAGGCCATGTACGACGGGGAGACGGTTACGCACCGGGAGTGCGTGCTGCTGAAGACGGGAGAGGTGAAGGCGGGTGCTTGACGCGGTTTTGGATGAGGTTGTCGCCGCGCTCAAGGCGGCGGGCGTGAGCGCGTTCCGCGCCTTCCCGGAGGCAGCGGAGACAGGCGGCGTGAGTGTGGGTGTCGAGTCCTACGCTGTGAACGGTGCGGGACTCGGGGACTACCTCGGAACCCGGGCAGCAAGCGGCGGCGCGGGCGAAAAAGAGCTTTACGGGAAGCGGCTCGCGCTGACGCTGGGGTTTGAGGTTATTGTCCCGTTCGGCGGCAGCGGCGGCGCTGCGGGCTGCGACCGGGCGGCGGACAAGCTGCGCGACGCGCTCGCGGCGCTGCCCGAAGGACTGCATGCTCTGGAGATGGACTGCGGCGAGGTGAGCGCCGACGAGGTGCTCGGGGCTTACCGCTGCAGGTGCGCGGCAAAGTGTCTGGCTTTTCTCGTGGCGGAAACAGACGGCGGGGAGCCGGAATTTGCGGATTTCAAGTTGAAAGGTACGGTGAATAATGGCAATCAGTGAAAGACCGGGGGTGTATTCCTCCGTTGAGGTCACAAGCACGCTGTCCGGCACGGGCAGCGGAAAGACCGTGGGCGTGGCGGCATGCGCCGCCAGCGGAACAAAGGGCGAGGTCGTGTCGCTGCTCTCCTACGGGGAGGCAGCGGCGAAGTTCGGTTCGGATTGTGCACTGACGAAGCTTGTGAAGCTGCTGTTTCAAAACGGCGCAGCAGCGGTCGAAGCGGTGGCAGCAGCCGTCGGAGCGACGGCGACGACCGCGGAATACACGGCGGCATTCGCGGCACTCGCGAATAAAGAGAATGTAACTATCCTGATATGCGAAAGCACGGACGCAGAGGTCGCTTCAGCGATGAAGAGTTCTATCGAGGGCTGCGGTGAGAACTGCAAATACCGCATCGGCCTTGTTGAGACGGGCGGCAGCGTTTCCGACGCGGCGGCCAAGGCCGCGGCGCTGAACTGCGAGCGCATTGTGCTGACATATCCGTCGGCCGAGGGCCGTGCCGGCGCGGTGGCGGCGGCAGTCGCGGGCGTGCTCGCGGGACAGACCGACCCGGCGCTGCCGCTCAACGGGGCGGAGCTTGCGGGCGTCGAGGGCTTTTCCCGCATTTACAGCGACAGCGAGGTGACGACGCTGGTGACCGCCGGTGTAACCGCTGTGGAGAGCGTTTACGGCGCGCCGTCCGTCGTGCGCGGCGTTACGACCCGCACAAAGACGGGAGGCGCGGCGGACACGACCTTCCGCGAGCTGACGACGATGCTCATTATTGACGACGTGGTTCCGTCGGTGCGCACGGCGCTGCGCAGAAGATTTTCACGCGTCAAAAACACCGCGCAGACGCGCGGCGCCATCCGCACACAGGTAATTATCGAGCTTGAGGATAAGGTGAAGAGAGAAATTATCGAAAGCTTCGATAATGTGACCGCGGCGGCGGACGAGACGGACCCGACCGTCTGCAATGTCAGCTTTTCGTTCACCGTCGCGCACGGACTCAACCGCATCGTTTTGTCCGCGCACATCAGCGTTTGAGAAAGACTAACTATTAAAAGTCAAGCCTAAAACTGAGGATGGTGGTAAAAAAAGATGGTTCAAAAATGGGCATAGCAAAGCTGACGTCCGCTAAGACGTCTTGCTGGCTATCAGGTGTAAGTTACGCTGCCATGCGGTAAGGCTCTCCGGATTTCTCCAAGGCGTAAATGAGCCGCACCAGCTTCTTGGCAGCGTGGGAAATGGCAACATTGTAGTGCTTGCCTTCTGCCCGTTTCTTGGCGAGGTAAGCGGCAAAGGTGGGGTCCCATTGGCAAACGAACCTTGTAGCATTGAAAATGGCGTAACGCAGATATCTGGAACCGCGCTTCTCCATGTGGGCGTAGCAGTTGGTAAGCTGGCCGGACTGGTAGGTTGATGGTGAAAGCCCGGCATAGGCCAGTACCTTATCCGGCGAATCAAACCGGGAGAAGTCGCCGACTTCGGCGAGAATCATAGCGCCCATGCGGGTGCCAATGCCGGGGATTGTGGTAATCGGCGAATGCAGCTCGTCCATAATCTGCTGAATCTCTGCCTCAATCTCATCAATCTCGGCATCCAGCTCGTGAATGAGCCGGATGGTGTGCCGCAGTTCCAGTGACTTTGCCGGCATCACGGAACCAATAGAGGCTTTGGCCGCCTCGCGTATTTCAATGGCCTTGTCCCTGCCAT
>JAKOSQ010000254.1 GCA_029777215.1 Bacillota bacterium | reverse complement strand
TGTTAAATTTTATTATAGTTCTTTCCGCATCCGTTCGCAAGAGGCATTTTCACAAAAGGAAATATTCCGGGAAATATTACTTTTGTGTTTGTACTTTTAACTACACAGGTGTATAATGCTTCGAGTATCATTTTGTACTGGAGGAACATACAAATGTTTGATGAAATCGTAAGCAAACTCAAGGCGAACAAAAAAACAATCGTCTTCACCGAGGGCGAGGACGCCCGCATCCTCGAAGCTGCCACCCGTCTGAAGAAGGACGGCATCATGGACGTGCTGCTCTGCGGCGATCCCGAAAAAATAAAGGCTGCCGCCGCCAAGGGCGGATTTGACCTCACCGGCATGGCTTTTGCAGACCCCAACAATTATCCCGAGATCGACGCCATGGTCAGCGAGATGGTCGCGCTCCGCAAGGGCAAGATGACCGAGGACGAGGTCCGCACCGCGCTCAAGAAGAGCAACTACTTCGGCACCATGCTCGTCAAGATGGGCAAGGCTGACGGTCTGCTCGGCGGCGCCACCTACTCCACCGCGGACACCATCCGTCCGGCGCTCCAGATCGTCAAGACGAAGCCGGGCGCACATCTCGTGAGCTCCTGCTTCCTGCTCGCCAAGGGTGACGAAAAGCTCGTCATGGGCGACTGCGCAGTCAACATCGACTATCAGGACAGCAAGGACAAGGAAGGCAACGTCACCGTGACCGCCGCCGACAAGCTCGCCGAGGTCGCCATCGAGACCGCCAAGACCGCGAAGATCTTCGGCATCGACCCGAAGGTCGCAGTCCTCAGCTTCTCCACCAAGGGCTCCGGCAAGGGCGGCACCGTCGCTCTGTCCCACGACGCCACCGAGCGCGCAAAGGCCATGGATCCGACGCTTGCCATCGACGGCGAGCTCCAGTTCGACGCCGCCGTCTCCCCGGTCGTCGCCGCGCAGAAGTGCCAGGGTTCCCCGGTCGCCGGTCAGGCCAACACCTTCATCTTCCCGAATATCGAAGCCGGCAACATCGGCTATAAGATCGCCCAGCGTCTCGGCGGCTACGCTGCCTTTGGCCCGATCCTGCAGGGTCTCAACGCCCCGATCAACGACCTCTCCCGCGGCTGCGACGCCGAGGAAGTCTACGAAATGGCCATCATTACCCTCGGCCTCGCATAATTCTTTTTCTTGAAAGAAAAAGAACCAAAAAGGAGCAACATCCGCAAAATCCTTGACAATCTGAAATTTTCGTGTATAATAGGATAGCTTGCCAGTTTTGGCGAGCTATCCTTGCTCCTGTTTAAGGGGCCATTTGTCCAGAAGGAGGTGCAATTATGGCAAAGACAAACGAAAAGTATGAGCTGATGTACATCATCAACCCGACCCTCAGCGAGGAGGACACCGCCGCCGTCGTTGAGAAGTTCAAGGCACTGATCGAGCAGAACGGTACCATCGACGAGACGGAACTCATGGGCAAGCGCAGACTCGCCTACGAGATCAGCGATTTCCAGGAAGGCTACTATGTGCTCGTGAAGTTCACATCCTCTCCCGATTTCCCTGCGGAGCTCGACCGTATCCTCGGCATTACCGACAGCGTCATCCGCAGTCTGATCACCGTTCGCCCGGAATAAGGAGGCGGTACCATGCTCAACCACATCACACTGATGGGCCGTCTCACCCGCGACCCTGAACTCCGTTACACGTCCTCCGGTACGCCGGTGGCTTCTTTCTCCCTCGCCGTGGACCGCGATTTCGCGCCCAAGGATGGCGGAGAAAAGCAGACCGACTTCATCGACTGCGTCGCGTGGCGGCAGACAGGCGAATTCGTCTCCAAGTACTTCCAGAAGGGCAGCATGGCGGTCGTCACCGGCCGTCTGCAGATTCGCGACTGGCAGGACAAGGAGGGCAACAAGCGCCGCAGCGCCGAGGTCGTTGTTGACAACGTCTATTTTGGCGAGAGCAAACGGCGCGAGGGATCAGACTCAGGTTACCACGATGCGCCCCCGCAGCGCTCCCAGCAGAGCGACTCGGGCAGAAGCTCCGGCTTCACCGAGATGCCGGAGGGCGACGGCGACCTGCCGTTTTAACAAAAAATCGAGATAGGAGGATATCACCTTGATGAACGATAGAGATAGTCGCGATAGCCGCGACAGCCGCGACAACCGCAACAACAAGAACCGCAAGCGCAAAAAGGTTTGCCAGTTCTGCGCTGACAAGAGCGAATATATCGACTATAAGGACACTGCAAAGCTTCGCCGCTTCCTCTCCGAGCGCGGCAAGATCCTGCCCCGCCGCACGACCGGCACCTGCGCCGCGCATCAGCGCGAGCTCACGGAGGCCATCAAGCGCGCCCGTCAGGTCGCACTGCTTCCCTACGTAATGGACTAAGCCTTTTATATCAAAAAGAGACTGCCTTTCGGCAGTCTCTTTTTTGTTTGGAATCGGAACGTCACTGGACGCTCTTGATGTGCTGCGCGATCTTTACATCCATGGTTTTGATATGTGTAATCAACTCGCTGATGCTGGCATTGACTTCCGCAACTATGGCGATGGTCGCCCCCTGCGCCTTGAGGTCAGCAGCAACGCCTTCAATCTTCTTGATGTAGCCCTGGTGCCAGGCCCGGTGCGCCTGATAGGCCGGGAACTTGCTCTTCTGCTGGAGCTCCTCTTCGTGCGCAAAATGCGTTTTCGTGTAGTTCACAAGGAACGCCACTGCATCTTCGATCACCTGTCTGCCCTTGCCCTGTGAGCAGGCTTCGACCAGATCGTCCGCCGCCTTGATCAGCTTCTGATGCTCCCCGTCAATGATTGCATTGCCAGTCGCCAAATCATCTGTCCATTTAAAAGCCATGTCTTTACCTCCAGTTATATTTTTGATTATACAAACTTATTGGTGCTCTCATTCCCACGTTTTCCACACGTCCGGGCAGTAGCCGACAGTGGCTGTTTTGCCGTTGCGGACGCGGGGGGTCTTGATGAGTGAGGGATCGTCCAGCAGCTTTTCGAGCTTGTCGCGGTCGTAGGCGAGGTACTT
>JAKOSQ010000253.1 GCA_029777215.1 Bacillota bacterium | reverse complement strand
CCGGCCGGGTGGACGCTGACACGCTACGCGCTGCTCTCGGGCCTCTCTGTCCCGCGAAACGCGGAGCGGATCGCCGCCTTTCTCCACAACCTCGCGGCGGCACTGTGAGCTCTTTGAGTTCACACAATTCACCCGCTGATGCGGGAAAAATGGAGGAATACGATTGAAATCGAAGTCAAAAGCAACGTTCTGGATCGTGTTTGCAATCACGATCGCTCTGCTCTTCGTCGCTATCTACGGCATTCATATCGGCAGCTTCAACCTCAAGGGCGCCAATGAGATGCGTTTCGGCATCGACATCCGCGGCGGCGTCGCCGCCACCTACACGCCGAAGGACCTTGACGGCACACCGACCGCAGAACAGCTCGCAAAAGCGAAGACCATCATCGAGACCCGTATGGACGCGCAAAACATTACCGACCGCGAAGTCACGGTCGACGATGCGCACGGCAGCGTCATTGTCCGTTTCCCATGGAAGTCGGACGACACGAACTTTGACCCGCAGGCGGCCATTAAGGAACTCGGCGAAACCGCCCTGCTCACCTTCAAGGACCCCGATGGAAATGTCGTTCTCGAGGGCGCGGACGTCAAGAAGTCCTATGCCTCGACCTCGCAGTCGGACGGCAGCTTCGTCGTCAACCTTGAGCTCACGACGGACGGCGCAACGAAGTTCTCCGACGCCACCGGCAGACTTGTCGGCAAGGCCATCTCCATCTACATGGACGAAACGGAGATCTCCTCCCCCACCGTTGAGACCCAGATCACGGACGGCAACGCCATCATCACCGGCCAGAAGAGTCTCAAGGAAGCCAAAGCCCTCGCTGAAAAGATCAACGCCGGTTCACTTCCGTTCGCGATGGAAGCCAACGACGCCCAGATCATCAGCCCGACCCTCGGCCGCAACGCGCTGAAGGTCATGGAAGAAGCGGGCCTGCTCGCCTTCCTGCTCGTCTGCATCTTCATGCTGCTCTACTACCGTCTGCCCGGCTTCGTCGCCTGCATTGCTCTGGTGCTGCAGGTCGTCGGCCAGCTGCTCGCACTGTCCCTCCCGCAGTTCACTCTGACGCTCCCCGGCATCGCCGGCGTCATTTTGTCCATGGGCATGGGCGTTGACGCGAACGTCATCATCGCAGAGCGCATCAAGGAAGAGCTCAACGCCGGCAAGACGCTGCGCTCGGCCATTTCCCTCGGCTTTGACCGCGCCTTCTCCGCGGTCTTCGACGGCAACATCACAACGCTCATCGTCGCCGTCGTTCTCATCGCGCTCGGCTCCGGCTCGCTGCTCTCCTTCGGTTACACACTGCTCACCGGTGTTCTCATGAACTTCGTCTCCGGCGTCACGGCGTCGAGACTCATGACGAGCTCTCTGAGCGAATATAAGGCGCTGCAGAAGCCCTGGTTCTATGGTGCAAGGAGGTTGAAAGCAGAATGAGCAAGAACAAAAACAAGAACAAGGCTCCGGCTCCCAAGGCGCCGACGCCCCCCAAGTCCACCGTTCCCGCGACACCCACGATGGGCGAGGCGGCAATGGCCGGCAGCATTGAGACCAGCACCGGCGAACACAAGGTCATCAATTTCTACCAGAAGAGATGGGTCTTCTTCACGATCTCCCTCATCTTCATCGCCTGCGGCATCGCAGCTGCCCTGATCAACGGCATCAAGCTCGACATCAGCTTCCAGGGCGGCTCCATCATCGAATACACTTACGACGCCACGAACACGACGATCGACCTCACCGAGGCCGGCAAGCTCGCCACCGAGGCTCTCGGCCAGAGCGCGTCCTGCCAGGATCAGTCCTCCTACGCGACCGGGGATCACTTCCTCGTCATCAACGTCGCCGGCACCGACTCCATCTCGCAGGACCAGCAGCAGGCCGTCACCTCCGCCCTTGAAAAGGCTTACCCGAATGCCAAGCTCACGTTCTACACCTCGCAGTCCGTCGAGCCGTTCACCGGCAAGCGCTTCTTCCACGAGGGCCTGCTCGCGATTCTCATTTCCTTCGGTCTGATCCTCGTTTACGTCGGCATCCGCTTCCAGAAGATCGGCGGCTTCTCCGCCGGCGCAATGGCCATCGTCGCCCTGCTGCACGATGCGTTCATCGTCACCTCGGTCTTCTTCCTCTTCCAGATCCCCCTCAATGACATGTTCGTTGCGGCGGTCTTGACGATCATCGGTTTCTCGATCAACGATACCATCGTCATCTACGACCGGATCCGCGAAAACAAGACCCTCCTGGGCCCGAAGACGCCAACCGAGGTCCTGGTCGACGCGAGCATCACCCAGTGCATGTCGCGTTCGATCAACACCAACATCTCCGTTTTTGTGAGCATCACGATCGTCTTCATCTTCGCACAGGTTTACAACATTGAAACCATCAAGGATTTTGCTCTGCCGATGATGTTCGGTACTATTTCCGGCTGCTACTCCACCATCTGCATCGCAGGTCCCCTCTGGACATCCTACAAGAACCACCAGGCGAAAAAGGCGCTCAACGCCTGATCCGCAAAACAAAAAGAAGCCCGCTTCGGCGGGCTTCTTTTTTGTGCGCGGCTCTAACTCTGCGAAGCTATATAAAAACAGACGGTCCGGCTCAAGCCGGACCGTCTGTTTTTATTTG
>JAKOSQ010000252.1 GCA_029777215.1 Bacillota bacterium | reverse complement strand
ATGAGCCGGAGGTCTGGGGCTACCTCGATCTGCCGGACGGCGCGCGTGTCCCGCTGCGGAGCTGGGAGTGCACCGTCGGCAGCGCCGACTCCTGCGACGTCGTGGTCCAAAGCCCGACCGTCGAGCCGACGCAGCTGGTTTTGGTCCGGGACGAGTTTGGCAACTGGGCTGCCTACGATATCAGCATGTCCCACAAGCCCGCGCGCGTCAACGGCGCGTTCATCTCCGACCAGGGCGCGCGCGTCGAGGACGGGGACAGCATCACCCTCGGCAAGTGCGACCTCACTTTCTTCAATCTCACGGAACAGGAGCGCGCGGTCATCGCCGCGCGCCGAACCGCGCCGGGTGCAATCGTCTCTTCGGGCACGATGTTCCGCTATGCGTCCATTTTTCTGCTGCTCGTCATGTTCCAGCAGGTGTATTTCGCCGAGACGCAGTATAAGGGCCCCGTGGCCCTCGCGTTTACGGCCCTGTTTCTCATCATGTGGGCCTACTACTTTGTCATGAAGGCCCTCGACCGTAAGGGGCTTGAGGTCGAGGCGCTGGCCTTTTTCCTCAGTACGATTGGTCTTTCCGTCGCGGCGAGTGCATCGCCGGCGGGACTCTTCAAGCAGCTTTTGCTGCTCATCGCGGGCATTTTGCTGTTTTTGCTGCTCGGCTGGTGGCTGCGTGACCTCGACCGCGTCAAAAACCTGCGCATTCCGGCGGCGGTGCTCGCCGTGCTGCTGCTCGGCGCGAACGTCGTTTTGGGCCGCGTCACGAACGGCGCAAAAAACTGGATTTCGATCGGCGGCTTCTCGTTTCAGCCGTCCGAGTTCGTGAAGATCATCTACATCTTCGCGGGCGCGGCGACGATGGACGACCTCTACCGCAAGAAAAACATTTTCTGGTTCATGGCGTTTTCCGCCGTTTGCGTGGGTGCGCTCGCGCTCATGGGCGATTTCGGCACGGCGCTCGTCTTTTTCGCGACCTTCCTCGTCATCGCCTTTCTCCGCAGCGGCAACATCGCAACGGTGCTGCTGTCCGTCACGGGTGCGGGCCTCGGCGGAATGCTTGCGCTGACCGTCAAGCCCTATATCGCCAAGCGCTTCAAGACCTGGGGCCACGCCTGGGACGACCCGAACAACGCCGGCATGCAGCAAACGCGGGCCATGTCTGCGCTCGCCTCCGGCGGCCTTTTCGGTGTTGGCGCGGGCAACGGCTGGCTGCACACCGTTTTCGCGGGCTCTGCCGACCTCGTGTTCGCGATGGTCGGAGAGGAGCTCGGCTACATCGTCGCGCTGTGCGCGGTCGCGGCGGTCATCGTGCTCGCCGCGTTCGCGGTCCACAACGCCACGCAGGGCCGCTCGTCCTTCTACCTCATCGCGGGCTGCGCCGCCGTTTCCATGATGATGGTGCAGATCATTTTAAACGTCTTCGGCTCGCTCGACATCCTGCCGTTTACGGGCGTCACCTTCCCGTTCGTCTCGCAGGGCGGCTCGAGCCTCATTTCCTGCTGGGCGCTGCTGGCCTACATCAAGGCCACCGACACCCGCAAGAGCGCGAGCTTTGCCACCAAGGACCCCATGCAGATGCGGGACTACAACGAATTCAACGACCGCGGCAAGCGCGCGCAGAGCGACCGGGACCTCTTTGACCGCCGGCACGAGAGAAGGGGGCGCGGCGCATGAAAAAAATCAGAAACCGCTCCGTTTTCTCGCTGCTGATCGCGGCGGTCCTCGTCGCGGGGCTGACGTTCCTCACGGTCAAGCTCGCCAAAAACGGCCGCGACTGGGCCATGTTCCGCGCCGACCAGAGCGTCTTCAACGAGGGCGTGCTCTCTACTGGCACGGTCACGGACCGCGGCGGCATCGTGCTCGCGACAGCCGCGGACGGGAAAGCGACCTACGCCGCCGACGCGACGGTCCGCAAGGCCTGCCTCCACGCCGTTGGCGACTGGCAGGGCAACATCGGCACTGGCGCTCTCTCGGTCTTCAACTTCAAGCTTGCGGGCTACGACATGCTCAACGGCGTTGCGAGCCTCAATTCCGCCGGCGGTACGGCGGAACTTTCCATCGACTCAAAGCTCAACGTCGCGGCGCTGAGCGCCCTCGGCAATCGGCGCGGCGCGGTGCTCCTCGAAAACTACAAGACCGGCGAAATCCTCTGCATGCTCTCGACACCGACCTACGACCCCGCGAACCCGCCGGACCTCTCGCAGCCGGCCTATGAGGGTGCCTACCTCAACCGCTGCCTTTCCTCGACCTTCACGCCCGGCTCCGTTTTCAAGCTCGTGACGCTCGCCGCCGCGATCGAAAACCGACCGGACCTCGAAAGCGAGGCGTTCGAGTGCGCGGGCAGCGTCAAGGTCGGCGCGGACACCGTCAACTGCACCGGCGTCCACGGCAACCAGACCATCGAACAGGCCCTGTCCCACTCCTGCAACTGCGCGTTCTCGCAGCTCTCGCAGGAGCTCGGCGCGGACGTCATCGCGTCTTACGCCGACAAGCTCGGCCTCACGAAAAAGCTCTCCGTCAGCGGCATTGCGACCGCCGCCGGCAGCGTTGAAAAGGGTCAGGACGGCACTGTCAACCTCAGCTGGATGGGCATCGGCCAGTACAACGATCAGGTCACGCCGATCGCCATGCT
>JAKOSQ010000251.1 GCA_029777215.1 Bacillota bacterium | reverse complement strand
CGACCTGCTCCTGCTCGCACTTCATGACGGAGGCGCTTTTCAGCAAAATGCTCGTCTCGGCAGCGCGCGACGCGGGCGTCTCCCTGCGCCAGATCGAAGCCCGCCAGCAGGCCCCCGACCACCCGATCCTGTGGAACGTCCCGGAGACGGACTATTTGAAGTTTTATCTGTTTCAGGTCGTCTGACCCGAAAGCGCACAAATAACGGATTGAATTTTATTCGCGCCTGCGGGCGCGAACTCTGCGAGGCTTTATCAACAAGCAAAAGCGCCCCGAAAATTCGGGGCGCTTTTGCTTATCTCCAAAGGATCTTTTCGACCATCGTATTTTTTATGCCGTTACTTCCAGAATGTTATCCACAGCCTTCGCCGGCTCCGGCTGGTTTTTGCTCTCGTCCGCCGCACGCAGCGCGCTGTCGAGCAGCATCAGCAGCTCGAGCGTACTGCGGAAGCTCTCCTCCTGCCGGCCTTCAACCCAGCTCACAAGACCCTGCCAGCTGCTGTTTTGCCGGAAGAGGAGTCGCAGGCGGAAGGTCGCGAGCGCGCCGCGGCGGGGGTCGGCGCTCTTTCCCGCTTCCGTTTCCGTTTCCCGGTCTGTCCGTTCTTCGCGGGCAAAACGCTTGCAGCGTTTGTCGGTCGTCAGCGCCGCCTTGCTGTCAAGGAGGAGCAGCAGCTGCATCAGTCCTTGAAAGGGGTGCGCGCGCTCGTCGTTACAGAACCAGACACTTCCTGTGACATTTTTTCCGTATAATCATCGACGCTAAGAACTGCAATGTTTTCAGTATTTTCCCTATCTGTAATCATCTGCATGTCTTTTCCTTTTTTAAGCAATCTTTTTTCGCTTTTCGCTATTAAAAAGATACCATTTGGCGGTTACATGGCGGTTACATTTTGCAGTTTTTCATTTCAAATTTAAAATTTATTTTTTGGTAATCGGATGTTTGTAACCACTTGTCTGCCTAAATTTTATAGACTTCGGCTTTCATATAAGTCCGCTATCAGTTCCGGGCCGCCGTGCGCGCCCAATGTGTAAAAAGCGCCGGAACGGCGGCCGCTGTGGCTGTCGTTCCGGCGTGTGCGTTTTATGTGATCGTATTTGTTCGCCCGCTCAGAGCAGGACCCGGCCAATGAAGGGGCTTTCGATCTCCACATCCTGCAGCAGTCTTGCCATCGCGAACGGACGGCGGCCGCGCCGGGTCTCGAGCTTGCCAAAGCACCTGGGCTGCAGGAAAACCGCGCGCTCAAAGGCGAAGCGGGCACACAGCGCCGCGCACAGCGGGCCGAGCTCGCGGGCCTCCGCGTTCGTTTCGCTGATCGTGAGCACGCCGTCCCGGCAGGAGACGAGCGCGTAACAGGGCGCGCCGCCCGCCGTGAAGACGAAAGCGTCGCCGCCCTCGGCCCGGAGGTTGTCGATGTAAAAGGCGTTTTGCTCCTTGGTGAGGACGACGCAGCCGTCCCGGCAAAAGGGGCTGGCGCGATACTGCCGCCAGACGAGCTCCGCGCTCGCGGTCACAAGCTTCACCGGCTCGCAGCCGACGGCGAGGGCCTGCAGCTCCGCGCGGGTCTTTTCGACGCGCACGCGGTCGAAAAATTCCTCAAAGCCGAAGCCGCGGTAAAAGCCGAAGAGCGAGTCCTTGGCCGGAACGAGCATCGAAAGCGCGTAGCCCCGCGCGGCGCAGAGGTCAAACGACGCCTCGATGAGCCGCGACATGATCTTCCGGCCCCGCCACGCCGGCTCGGTAGCGAGGGCGTAGAGGTAGGCCGCGCGCAGATTCTCCTCCCCGTGCGCAATGAGATAGGGCAGAACATAGAGCGCGGAGACGACGCGCCCGTTCTCCATCCAGACAAGGGTGTTGTCCGGGACAAAGACGCGCGCGAAAAAGAGGTCCAAAAACGCGGGGTCCTCCCCAAAAACGCTCTCCCAGAGCATGCGCAGTGCGGGGACCTGTTCGCGTGTTGCGCGTTCGATCATGCCCCCGGCCCCGCTTTCGGCACGAGGACGCCCTTTTCGCCCATAAATGCCGGACGATAGGACTCCTTCGATTTGCGCAGGCCCTCGACGCCCATGTCCTCCTCGCGGTTGACATACAGCGCGCCGCCCGCCTCGTTGCGCGCAAACTGCTGGCAGATCATAGAATACGCGCCGGGGACGTCCGAAAATGCCTTTTCAAAGTGCTCTATGACCATGTCGCCGCAGCGCTCACCGAGCGCGAGGGCGACGATGCGTCCGCCCGTGCGCAGCACGCCGCCCGTGAGTCCCAGTGTCGCGCGCAGACCGAGCGCCTTGACGAGCACGCACATCTCCGCGTGCTTCATGTGGTCTTGGCAGCATTCGTTGAGCTTGCACCAGGCCCGCGCCATTTCAATGCACTCGGAGGTATTTTTGTCCGTGATCGGCTCGTAGGTCCAGTCCGGGCAGGCGGCGAGAAAGGCGTTGACGTGATTTTTCTTGCCGTGGTAGCGTTTGCCGGAAAAGCTCGCGAGGTCGGTGACATGGTAGAGGTAGTCGGCGTTGTCGCGGCTGTATTCGACGCTGTATTCGCCCGGGAAGGCGGCCTCGACGCGCTCGAACATTGCGGGCTCGACAAGGTTCATGCGCAGCGGCGTGCCGCTCTCGGCGCAGTAAGCTTTCAGCCAGGCGAAGGCCGCGGGCAGATCACGCGCGCCCATCGGAAAGGTAAAGTTCATTTCATTGCCCGCGCGGAAGCGGAGAAAGAGAGTGTCTTCGGCGACAGCATAGCTCGTTTCATATTCGTCGCTCCAGAGCACAAGGTTGCCGGCGCTGTAGTCGCAGGCGTGAAAGTTTTCGCGGTCGAGAAAGCTTTTGAGCAGGCGGTAGTCGTCCGCGGTGATTTTTTTGAAAGAGTCCAAGCTAACACATCCTATCCAGGCGCGGGGCCCGATTGTGCCCGCCAGCGCTGTGCGCCGACGGCAATACACATTTATGTTATTCTATTTTCTCCGTTTTTGCAAGACAAACCGCCACCCTTTGACACCAATGTGCAAAAGTCTCTCATTTTCTTTTGCGAAATGCCGATTTTTGCGAACAAAGCCGATTTTTTGTTGTGCCGCCGCCGCGCGGGTCTATAATGGAGTCATTCCATCCGCCATCAAGTCAGAAAAGAGGTATGCTCATGCTTAAAGAATTCAAGGAGTTTGCCATGAAGGGCAACGTCGTCGACATGGCGATCGGCATCATCATCGGCGCCGCCTTCGGCGCGATCATCACATCCCTCGTCGAGGACCTGCTCATGCCGGTCATCAGTCTTCT
>JAKOSQ010000250.1 GCA_029777215.1 Bacillota bacterium | reverse complement strand
CGTCCGGTCCCACGCTGCGGACGGCAGCGAAGTCGTGCGTGCCCTCAACGGCGCGGGCGGCGGCTTCCATGCGTCCGTAGTCGAGCGGGGAGGGGTAAAAGCAGGCGCGGTCGTTCAAAAACGGGTCGCGCAGACGCGTGTTGACGATTTTGTAGACGTACTCCTTTTTCTCGCAGGAGAGAATGGCGTTGAAGTCCTCCGGTGCCTCAACCGCGTCCGACGCAGCAATGTCGAAGGGCAGGTGGGTGTTGAGTGCCAGCGGTACGCGGTCGATGGGGATGGCGCAGTCGGTCTTGAAGTTCGCGCAGTAGCACAGGGCGTGGACGCCCGCGTCCGTCCGCCCGCAGCCGACGACCTTGACCGGCTCCTTGCAGATCTGGGTCAGCGCCTTTTCGACCGTGCCGGCGACGGAGACGTCCGTCTTCTGGACCTGCCAGCCGTGGTAATTCGTCCCGTCGTAGGCGAGACGCAGAGCGATGTTTCTCATAGCCCGTACCTCGCCAGAACGATGATGCCCGCGAGGAAGACGCCGGAGCCGATGAGCGTCGCCCAGTCGGCGGGGCACATCGTGAGCTTCTTCATGCGCGTGCGGCCCTCGCCGCCATGGTAGCAGCGGGCCTCCATCGCGACCGCGAGCTCGTCCGCGCGGCGAAAGGCGCTGACGAAAAGCGGCACTAAAAGCGGAAGCAGCGCCTTCGCGCGCTCCGTGAGACTGCCGGTCTCAAAGTCCGCGCCGCGGGCCTTCTGCGCGGAGGCGATCTTGTCGGCCTCCTCGATGAGCGTTGGAATAAAGCGCAGGGCAATGCTCATCATCATCGAAAATTCATGCACCGGCGCGCCGAGCTTTTTGATCGGCTCCAGCAGCAGCTCCAGCCCGTCTGTGAGCGCCATTGGCGTCGTTGTGTAGGTCAGAAGAAAGGTGCCCGTGATGAGCAGCATGATGCGCGCGACCATCAGAAACGCGAGCTGCGCGCCGGCAGAGGTGATCGTGAGCTTCCACCAGTTCCAGAGGACCGTCCCGCCCTTTGTGGCAAAGAGGTTGATGACGGCGGTGAAGATGATGATGAACAAAATCGGCTTGAGTCCCCGGAAAAAGGCCGAGGGCTTGATGCCGGAGACGGTGATGCAGACGATGAGCAGCGCCAGCACGACCGCGTAGCTCACATACCACTTTGCGACGAAGAGCGCCGCGATATAGACGAAGGTCGCGATAAGCTTCGTGCGCGGGTCGAGGCGGTGAATAAAGCTCGTGCCGGGAAAATACTGACCGAGCGTGACGTCCTTTAGCATGTGCCGCCCTCCTTCCGGAGCGCGAGCACGGCGTCGCGCAGCTGCTCGACGGTGTAGCAGCCGTCCGGCACCGGCACGCCGAGGGCGCGAAGCTTTTCCGCGACGTCCGCCGCCGCGGGAATGTCGAGGCCGATCGCGCGCAGCTGCGCCGTGTGCGAGAAGACCTCCGCCGGGCTGCCGTCCATGACGACCCTGCCCTCGTCGAAGACTATGAGGCGCTCCGCGATGCGCGCGACGTCCTCCATGCTGTGGGAGACGAGAACGACCGTCGCGCCGGTGGCGGCGCGGTAATCGGAGATGTTTTTGAGGATGCCGGCGCAGCCGGCGGGGTCGAGTCCCGCTGTCGGCTCGTCCAAAACGAGGATGTCGGGCCGCATGGCGATGACGCCCGCGATGGCGACGCGGCGCTTCTGCCCGCCGGAGAGCTCGAGCGGGGAGCGCTCGAACAGGTCCTCGGACACGCCGCAGAAGAAGGCTGCCTCGCGCACGCGCGCGCTGACCTCGTCCTTTGAGAGTTTCATGTTTCGGGGGCCGAAGGCGATGTCCCGCGCGACCGTCTCCTCAAAGAGCTGGTACTCGGGGTACTGGAACACAAGGCCGACCTTGAAGCGCGTGTCGTGGCGGCGCTTTTTGTCGGCGTTAATGTCCTCGCCGTCCAAAAGGACGCGACCGGATGTCGGCGCGAGCAGACCGTTGAGGTGCTGCACGAAGGTCGACTTGCCGCTGCCCGTGTGGCCGATGATGCCGACGAAGGCGCCCTGCGGAATTTCGATATTCACATTGTCGAGAGCGACGCTCTCAAAGGGGCCGCCGGCGCCGTAGACGTGCGACAGCGATTCGGTTTTGATGACTGGCATTGGCTGATCCTTCGCAGTTTTTATTTTTGCAGGGCCTTGGCGATGCCGGCGGCGCAGTCCGCCGGCGTGAGCGCGGCGAGGGGGACGTCCAGCCCGGCCCCGCGCAGCTCCCAGGAGAGAGCAACGGTGTCCGGCACCGTCAGCCCCTCCTTCCGCAGCGCTTCGACCTTGGAGAAGACCGCCTCGGGCGTGCCCTCGGAGATGACGTGGCCTGCAGACATGACGAAGACCTTGTCCGCGCCGACGGCCTCGCTCATGTGGTGGGTGATGAGGACGACCGTGATGCCGTTTTCGCGGCAGAGGCGCGTGACCGTTTCGATGACCTCCCGGCGGCCGCCGGGGTCGAGCATGGCGGTCGGCTCGTCGAGCACGATGCAGCGGGGCTGCATGGCGATGACGCCCGCGATGGCGACGCGCTGCTTCTGTCCGCCGGAGAGGAGGTGCGGCGCACGGTCGCGAAATTCGTACATGCCGACGAGCTTTAAAGCCTCGTCCACGCGCGCGCGGATCTCGTCCGGCGGCACGCCGAGATTTTCCGGCGCGAAGGCGACGTCGTCCTCCACGACCGAGGCGACCATCTGGTTGTCCGGGTTCTGGAAGACCATGCCGACCGTGCGGCGGATGTCCAAAAGCTTATCGTCGTCCTTCGTGTCCATGCCGTCGACGAGGACTTCGCCCTCGTCCGGCACGAGGATGCCGTTGAGGTGCTTGGCAAGCGTCGACTTCCCGGAGCCGTTGTGGCCCAATATTACGACGAAGCTGCCCGCCTCGATCTCGAGCGAGACGTGGTCGAGCACCGGCGCGGCGCTCTCATCCTCGCCCTCATAACGGAAGGAGACGTCCTTCACCTGAATGATCGGCTCCATCAGCGGCACTCCCAGCGGCAGGACGCCCCGCAGGGCAGGGCAAGGCCGCTCGCCGTGACCGGCAGGCCGAGCTCCTGACTCTCACTCCAGCCGCCGTACTTCTGCGTGAAGATGCTCTCGGACAGATAGGTGAGCACGGACGGGGACAGGCCCGTTGTGTAGGAATTTACCAAAACAAAAAGCGGGTTTTCGGACAAAACACCCGAAACAAGCGAAACAAAATCCCAGAGGTTTTCGTCTAACTTCCAGACCTCGCCGCCGGGGCCGCGCCCGTAGGACGGCGGGTCCATGATGATCGCGTCGTAGCGGTGGCCGCGCCGAATTTCGCGCTCGACGAACTTGCCGCAGTCGTCCACGATCCAGCGGATCGGGGCGTCCGCAAGGCCGCTCGAGGCCGCGTTTTCCCGCGCCCACTGCACCATGCCGCGCGCGGCGTCCACATGGCAGACCGAAGCGCCGGCCTTCGCGCAGGCGCAGCTCGCCGCACCTGTATAGGCAAAAAGATTGAGAACGCTGACAGGTCTGTCCGCGTGCTTTATTTTGTCCATCGCCCAGTCCCAGTTAGCCGCTTGCTCGGGGAAGACGCCCGTGTGCTTGAAGTTCATGGGCTTAACGTTGAAGGTCAGCTCGCCGTAATGGATCTGCCAGCTGCCCGGCACGTCGCGCTTCTCCCACTGGCCGCCGCCGCTGGAATTGCGGCTGTACCGCGCTGAGGGTTTTTTCCAGCCCGCCGCGCGGCGCTCCGTCTTCCAGATCGCCTGCGGGTCGGGGCGGACGAGAATTTCTTTTCCCCAGCGCTCGAGCCGCTCCCCGTCGGAGCAGTCGAGCAGTTCATAATCTTTCCACTGATCGGATATCCACATAAATAATGTCCTCAACTGAAGCTTATCATAAAATCGGCTGGTCCTGCCTGAAAAAACAGGCCGCCAGGATAAATCAATACATTATATCACCAAATGTCCGCCCGGTCAATGACCGCAGCCGGCAGACACGGCGCGGCCTTTGGACCGGCCAGCGGGCGGTCTTTCCAGTCCGCACGGAGGCGGATTTCGGGAAAAAAAGTTGCCCAAATTTCCGCTGGAAATTGTGTCAAAGAAAAGCGAATTATTTGCAAAAAAAATCTTGCATTACGTCGGGGCCTTATCTATAATAAGTTTAGTTGACAGTGGTAGACATAACACGACATTGAATTAAAGGAGCTTGTTGTAACCGTGGCCAGTAAGAGTAAAAAATTCCAAATCGTTACAAGTATTTTGCTTGCGAGCGTCCTCATCAGCAGCACATTTCTTTGTTCCTGTTCCAGCAAGAAAACGGCCGCGGAAACAAGTGAAGCCAGCGCCAGCCCCGCAGCGGCGGCGGACAGCGCCGCGCCCAGCCCCTCCGCCTCTCCCTCCGCAAAGCCCGCCGGACCCGATCTCACCGAAAAACAGGCCGTCGGGGACGACTATTTTGCCGACGCCGCCTTCATCGGCAACTCCCTTATGGACGGCTTCCGGCTCTTCTCCGGGCTCACGACCTGCGACTACTACACCGCGACGAGCATGTCCGTGAACGCAATCGACTCCAAGGCCTGCATCACGCTCGACAACGGCAATGCCGGCACGATCATACAGGGCGTCACGCAAAAGCCCTACGGGAAAATTTACATTGAGCTCGGCATTAACGAGATCGGCTATGACAAGGACAGCTTCATCGCGCAGTACGGCAAGATGCTCGACAAGATCATCGCTGCCCAGCCCAAGGCGACGATCTACGTCATGGGCCTCACCCCGGTCAGCCAGGCGAAGTCCCAGAGCGGCGATACCTTCAGCATGGACCGCGTCAAGGACTTTAACACCTCCATGCGTCAGCTTGCCGCCGACAAGGGCTGCTACTACATGGACCTCATCACGGCGCTCTCAGACTCCACCGGCTATCTGCCGGCGAGCGAAACTACGGATGGCATCCACTTCTCGGCAAACGTTTACAAGACATGGCTTGAGTATGTAAAAACACATTATG
>JAKOSQ010000249.1 GCA_029777215.1 Bacillota bacterium | reverse complement strand
TGTCATCGTCCACTGGTTCGTGCGTGACAGCCGGCTTGAGCCGATCTACCGCACTTCCCTTTTCGCGCGCATTTTTAAGGCGATCTTTGACTTTTTCGACCGGCTGCTGCACGCGATCTGGGCGGCGGTCCGCCGCGCGGGTCAGGGCAGCGTCACGCAGCGCTTTGTTAATCGCTACTGCCGCTCGTCGTTCTTCCTCAAGTTTGAGACTGTCCTCGGCGGCGCGATCTGCCTCATGTTCATCGTTCCGCACGACTACTGGTCGAACTCCTACGCGCTGCTCTTCGCCGTCGGCCTCTTCGGGCTGTACGCGATCCTCGTCGGCGCCGGCAAGCGGAAGCTCTACTATCTGCACGACATGGGCTTTCCCTTTCTGCTCTTTGCGATTGCCTGTGTCGCGAGCCTCGGCTTCAGCTATGACAACAGCGATACGATCCGCATCCTCATTTTGTATATCACCGCGTTTCTCTTCCTCTACATCCTCTCGGCGAACGTCACGACGCCGGGGCGCATGTCGCGGCTGCTGGGCTTTCTCTACCTCGCGGTGATCTTCACGTCGCTCTATGCCTTCTATCAGCGGGTGGTGGGCGTCGCCGTGTCCTCGAGTCTCACGGACCTCACGCTCAACAGGGGCGTGCCGGGCCGCGTGTTCTCGAGCTTCGGCAACCCCAACAACTACGCGGAATTCCTCGTCATGATGGCGCCGCTCGCGGCAGTCTTTGCGGCGAGCCGGAAAAACCGCTATCTGCGGCTGCTGCTTATCCTTGGCATGGCGCTGCCCTTCGGCGCGCTGCTGATGACCTATTCGCGCTCCTGCTGGATTTCGATGTTGCTGTGCTGCATCGTCTTCGTCTACTACGCGGACAAAAAGCTGCTGCCGATGTTCTTCCTGTTGTGCCTCGCCGCCATTCCGGTCCTGCCGGAGAGCGTCATGACCCGCATCGGCACGCTCTTCAACCACTCGGATTCGTCCAACATGTTCCGCCTCTACATCTGGCAGGGAACGACGCAGATGGCGCGCGACTACTTCCCCGGCGGCATCGGCCTCGGGCCGGGCAGCTTCGCGGTCATCTATCCGCACTACGCTAACCCCCACGCCCTCATCGGCGTGCCGCACAGCCACATGGTCTACCTCGAGCTCGTGCTGGAACTGGGTCTGCTGGGCTTTGTGTCCTATATGTGGTACATGCTCCGTCTCTGGAAGGACAGCGCCTGCAAGCTCCTGCACACGCACAGCAAGCTTGCGCGCTGCGTGCTCATCGCCTGCCTCTCGAGCATGATCGGCATTGCCTTTGCCTTCGGCGTGGAGTATGTCTGGTATTATCCGCGCACCTTCTTCACCTGGTTCATCCTCGCCGGTATCGCGGTCGCCGCGATGCGTATGTCGGACGAGGCGGATGCACAAACTGCCGTTACGGAGAGCTGACATGAAAGACGATTACAAGATCAAAAAAATCGTCTGGACCGGTCTGCTGACAGCGATGGTCGCCGTCGGCACGATGATTCGCGTCCCCTACCCCATGGCCAACGGCTACCTCAATGCGGGCGACGCGATCGTCATGGTCAGCGCCTTTCTGCTCACACCGTGGTGCGGCGCGTTTGCCGCAGGCGTCGGCTCGGCGCTGACGGACTTCCTCTACGGCATGGCGATCTACGCCCCCGCGACGCTCGTCATCAAGGGCTGCATGGCC
>JAKOSQ010000248.1 GCA_029777215.1 Bacillota bacterium | reverse complement strand
GTCGCCGATAGCGCCTACCGCGCCGCACGCGACGCCATGAACGGAGTCGATCCCTGCGGCGGCGCGATCTATTACTTCAATCCCTCCACCGCCACGAGCAAGTGGATCTGGTCCCGGCCGCTGATCGTTGTCATCGGCAAGCACCGCTTCTGCGCGTGAGACAAGCCCTTGCATTGCGCGCGCCGGTCTGCTATACTGTTTGCAGCAGAACCACTGCCGGCACGCTGCCGATCTTTATGCAAGGAGAGATCGATATGTCATTTTGCAAACACTGCGGCGCGCAGGTACCGGACGGCGCCGGCTTCTGCCCCGCTTGCGGCACCGCTACGGAGCGGCAGAACTCGTCGAACGCGAACTGGGGCTTCGATCCCGCGGGCGATGCGGAGGCAAACAGGGATATCTGCATCCTGTGCTACTTCGGACCCCTGCTCCTCATCCCGTATTTCACGCGCAAGGGCTCGCCCTTCGTGAGCTTCCATTCCAATCAGGGCCTCGTGCTTCTGCTCTTCGCTCTCATCGGCAGCTTTGCCTCGAAGGTGCCCTTCCTCGGCTGGATCATCGGCCTTTTCTGCGGCATCTTCGCCTTCGTCTGCTTCATCATGGGCATCATCAATGTCTGCAACGGCGAGATGAAGCCGCTGCCGCTCATCGGCGGTATTAATATTCTGAACCAAAATTGACGGGCTGATTTGTGCACCCAAACAAAAACAGGCGCGGACTTTGACAAAAAGTCCGCGCCTGTTTTGTCGGATGCGGTCAGGAGTTCTCCTCGCCCTCGATGTCGGGCGAAATCAGGTTGATCGCGTACGGTGTCGTCTGGTAGACGTAGTAGTTGAGCCAGTTCGTGTACATGAGCTGGGCGTGCGCCCGCCAGGTCATGCGCGGTTCCTTCGTCGGGTCGTCGTCCGGGAAGTAGTGCGCAGGGACGGCAATGTCCTTGCCCTTGGCGATGTCACGGCGGTATTCGAGCGCAAGCGTCTCGCGGTCGTACTCGGGGTGGCCGAAGATGAAAAACTGGCGGCTCTTGCGGTTCTTAACGGCAAAAACGCCCGCCTCGTCCGACACGGACAGCAGCTCAAGCTCCGGGACTCTGGCAATGTCCTCCGCACGGATCTCGGTGTAGCGGGAGTGGGGGGCGTTGAACGTGTCGTCGAAGCCGCGGAAAAACGGGGAGTTCGGCTCGAGAATGTGGTGGCTGTAGATGCCGAACATCTTTTTCGGCAGCGAGTGCTTTTGGATGCCGTAGTGGTAGTAAAGGCCCGCCTGCGCGCCCCAGCAGATGTGGAAGGTGCTGTGAACGTGCGTTTTGGACCACTCCATGATCTCGCAGAGCTCCGGCCAGTAGTCGACCTCGGCAAAGTCGAGGTTCTCGACCGGCGCGCCGGTGATGATCATGCCGTCGTAAAAACGGTCCTTGATGTCGGCAAAGCTGACATAGAAAGACTCAAGGTGCTCGGCGTCGACATTCTTGGCGTCGTGGCTGATCGTCCGCAGCAGTTCGATCTCCACCTGCAGGGGCGTGTTCGAGAGCTTGCGCAGCAGCTGCGTCTCGGTGACGATCTTCGTCGGCATGAGGTTGAGGATCAGAAGCTTCAGCGGACGGATGTCCTGGTGGATCGCGCGATGTTCGGTGATGACGAAGATGTTCTCTTCTTCAAGCGTTTTGCTGGCCGGAAGCGAGTCCGGAATTCTGATTGGCATATCGATATCTCCCTGTCTTGAATTGCGTATTATATAGTATAGCGCGGCCTCTGCGCGAAATCAAGTATGCCTTGGCGAGGCTGGAAAATAAAAAGTCGAAAAAACGCAGATTTATGCTTGACAATGTGCAAACCCGGTGTTATTATAAACAAGCTCACGCGAGAGCCGAGATCAAAAACACACGGGAGTGTGAAAAAAGTTCTTGACAAACGCAGAGCGATGTGCTAAAATTTAAAACCGTGCCTCACCAATGACAAGAACGATGCACAATAGAGTGCGAAAAAAGTTCTTGACAAACGGAAGCTGACATGTTATGATGAAGCTCCGCTGTGAGAGCGGCCCGGTCGGAACGATCGGGTGTGTACCTTGTAAATTAAACAATGTATGGCAAAATCATAAACCATGATTTTGACAGCTTATGCAAATAAGCACCTGAGATAATGAGGACTTCTACGTCAAGATAAGACGAAAAAATTTCTTTTAAAACGAGCGCAAGTGATTGACTCGTAAAATGATTTTAACTGCTTCGGCAGCTAAGATACTATTTTATAGAGAGTTTGATCCTGGCTCAGGATGAACGCTGGCGGCGTGCTTAACACATGCAAGTCGAACGAAGCTCCTTTACTTGAGATTTCGGTCAAGAGCAAAGGATGACTTAGTGGCGGACGGGTGAGTAATGCGTGAGCAACCTGC
>JAKOSQ010000247.1 GCA_029777215.1 Bacillota bacterium | reverse complement strand
GTGACTTCTACAAGCACCTCGACCACATGATGGACATCTCCGCCCGCTCCCTCGACACCAAGCGCACCGTCATTACGAAGCTGCTCGACGAGGGCCTGTACCCCTACACCCGCCGCTACCTCGGCACCTTCGACAACCACTTCTCCACGATCGGCCTCATCGGCATGAACGAGGCCTGCCTCAACGCCAAGTGGCTCGGCGTCAGCATCGGCGACCCGAAGGCACAGGCCTTCTCCAAAAACGTCCTCAACCACATGCGCGAAAAGCTCTCCGACTATCAGGAGGAGTACGGCGCGCTCTTCAACCTCGAGGCAACTCCGGCGGAGTCTACCACCTACCGTCTCGCCAAGCACGATATCGAGCGCTACCCCGACATCATCACCGCTGCCGAGCCCGGCGGCGCACCCTACTACACGAACAGCTCCCACCTCCCCGTCGGCTACACGGACGACATCTTTGAGGCGCTCGCCATTCAGGACGAGCTGCAGACCCTCTACACCAGCGGCACGGTCTTCCACGCTTTCCTCGGTGAGAAGCTGCCCGACTGGCAGTCCGCCGCCATGCTGGTCCACAAGATCGCGGAAAACTACCGTCTCCCCTACTACACGATCTCCCCGACCTATTCCGTCTGCAAAAACCACGGCTACAACACGGGCGAGGTCCACACCTGCCCGGACAGCGGCGAGGAGACCGAGGTCTACAGCCGCATCACCGGCTATTACCGCCCGGTCAAAAACTGGAACGCCGGCAAGACCGAGGAGTTCAAGGAGCGCAAGCTCTACGACATCGGCCACTCGAAGCTGCGCACCGCGTCCGCGCTGCAGAGCTGCGCGATGCCGACCGAGGAGGGTGCACCCGTCGTCTCGGAAAACGCGCGCACGATCCTCTTTGCCCGCGCAACCTGCCCGAACTGCCGCGTCGCGGAGTCCTTCCTCGACAAGGCGGGCGTCGCCTACGAAAAGCTGATCGCGGACGAGCACCTCGACCTCGCCAAGGAATTCGGCGTCAAGGGCAGCCCCACGCTCGTCATCACGGACGGCGTCAACACTGAGCGCTACTATGGCGTGCCGGAGATCAAAAAGTTCCTCGCCGGCGAACAGGTAGGATAAAGCAAAAGCACAAGGGCCGGACAGGCGTCCGGCCCTTTTTCACTCTCAACCTAAAGGAGACTTTTCTATGTACGACATCGTTATCATCGGCGGCGGACCGGCGGGCATGACCGCCGCACTGTACGCCCGGCGCAACGGCAAATCCGCGCTCGTCCTCGAAAAGGGCGGCTTCGGCGGACAGATCACCTATTCCCCGCGCGTGCAGAACTTCCCCGGCACCCTGTCAATGAGCGGCAACGAATTTGCCGATAAAATGCTCGAGCAGATCATGGCGCAGGGCGCGGACGTCGAAGTCACGGCGGCAACCGAGATCCGCGACGAGGGCAAGGTAAAGCGCGTTCTCACGGAAGACGGCACGGAATATGAGGCCAGGGCCGTCATCCTTGCCGCCGGAGTCAAGCACCGCATGCTCGGTCTGCCGGGTGAAACGGAGCTCGTCGGCAGCGGCATCAGCTTCTGCGCGGTGTGCGACGGCGAGTATTACCGCGGCCAGACCGTCGCGGTCGCGGGCGGCGGCAACTCCGCCCTGCAGGAGGCGACCCTGCTCTCGGACCTCTGCAAGCAGGTCGTTCTGGTGCAGGACCTCGACTACTTCACGGGTGAAAAGAAGCTCGCGGAGGCGCTGCTGCAGCGCGAAAACGTCCGCGCGGTCACCGGCACGGTCATCGACTCGATCAACACGACGGACGGAGCGATCAGAAGTCTCTCTCTCCGCAGGAAGGCGACCGGCGAGACGGGCCGTCTCGACTGCGACGGACTCTTTGTCGCGATCGGTCTCATCCCGGAAAACGAGGCGTTCAAAAACGTGGTGGCGCTCAACGACTACGGCTACGCCGCGTCCGGCGAGGACTGCGAGACGGGCACGCCCGGCGTTTTTGTCGCGGGCGACTGCCGCGCGAAACAGGTGCGGCAGATCACGACCGCGGTGGCGGACGGTGCCGTGGCGGCGCTGGCGGCGTGCCGCTATATCGACGGCAGGTAAGCAGGGCGGCGGCCCTGCACGCTTTGGCAGGGGGCGAAAGCCCCCTGCTTTTTTTGCGCCCTGTCGGGCGCGAAAAAAAAGCGGGGCCTTTCGGCCCCGCAGCGCTTTCAAGCCTTCGGCTTGAGGATGAGGTTAATGAGTTTATTTAGGACAACGATGGTCTTGACGATTTCCGTGCCCTCCATGAGACGCTGGATCTTTTCGTCCGCGCAGGCGGCCGCCTTGACCGTCTCGTCGTCCGCGTCCATCGGGACGCTGACCGTGGTCTTGAGCTTGCCGCCGACCTGAACCGCAATCTCCTTTTCAGAGTCGACCGTCTTGCTCTCGTCGTACTTCGGCCAGGGTGCCGTGCAGGCGTGGCCCTTGAAGCCCTGCATTTCCCACAGCTCGTCGCAGATGTGCGGCGCAAACGGGGACAGCAGCGTTAAAAGCGCCTTGATGTCGCCGCGGCTCGGCTTGTTGTCGTAGAAGGTGTTCACGAGGGACATCAGCGTCGCAATGGCGGTGTTGAACTTCATGTTCTCGACATCCTCGCCGACCTTCTTGATTGCCTTGTGAATCTCGGCTTCGTTCGCCTTCGAGTATTCCTCGCTGCCGGTCGTCGGGACCTCCGCGAGATTCCAAACGCGGTCCAAAAAGCGCTTGCAGCCCTTGACGGCGGTGTCGCTCCACGGCACGGCCTTTTCAAAGTCGCCGATGAACATGATGTACAGACGCAGGGTGTCCGCGCCGTACTGCGCGACGACATCGTTGGGATTGACGACATTGCCGCGGGACTTGGACATCTTTTCGCCGCCCTCGCCCAAAATCATGCCGTGGCTCGTGCGCTTCATATATGGCTCTTTCGTCGGCACAACGCCGATGTCGTAGAGGAACTTGTGCCAGAAGCGGCTGTACAGGAGGTGGAGCGTCGTATGCTCCATGCCGCCGTTATACCAGTCGACCTGGTTCCAGTATTTCACCGCGTCGGCGCCGACGAGGGCTTTGTCGTTGTGCGGGTCCATGTAACGCAGATAGTACCAGCTCGAGCCTGCCCACTGGGGCATGGTGTCCGTCTCGCGGCGGGCGGGCCCGCCGCAGTGCGGGCAGGTCGTGTTGACCCAGTCGTCCATGTGCGCGAGCGGGCTCTCGCCGTCGTCGGTCGTCTCGTAGCTCTTGACGTTCGGCAGACGAAGCGGCAGCTCCTCCTCCGGCACCGGGACCCAGCCGCACTTCTCGCAGTAGACGAGCGGGATGGGCTCACCCCAGTAGCGCTGGCGGGAGAAGACCCAGTCGCGGAGCTTGAAGTTGACCTTCTGGTGGCCGATGTTTTTCTGCTCGAGCCAGCGGATCATGGTCGGGATGGCCTCCTTGACGTTCAGCCCGTCGAGGAAACCGGAGTTCACCATGACCGCCGTGTCGTCCTTGGCGACGAAGGCCTCCTTCGTGACGTCGCCGCCCTCGACGACCTTGATGATCGGCAGGCCGAAGGCGT
>JAKOSQ010000246.1 GCA_029777215.1 Bacillota bacterium | reverse complement strand
CTCGTCCTGCAGTTCAAGGCCGCGCTCCCCCGCCCGGCCCTCCATGTGGTGGCGGAACTCGTGTCGCAGCGTCGCCCGCAGCTCTTTTTCGAGGGCGGGATCGGACAGATCGCCGTAAAGACGTTCAAAAGAGCCGTAGTAGATGACGATGCCGTTTCCTATGGGCGAAGTCTCGTATTCACCGAGGATATAGAGGTCGTCCCCGCGCGATTCCGGGTGCGGCTTTGCCGCCGGGTCCACCCGCACGCCGAGATTGAGCTCGTCAAAAAATTCCTCCGGCAGCTCTTCGACAAGCTCGCCCAGGAGTTCGCCAAAACGGTCGATGTCGATCATACGTTCCCCCCTTTCGGTGAAATCTTATCCATTGTCCCGCGGATTTATGAGGTCCGCGGTTTTTTTTGCTCCGGCTGCCGCGCAAGATACGCCGCCGCGTCGAATGGCTCGACCGGCGTGTCCGCCCGGAGATAGAGCGGATGGTGCGGATGGCCGCGCACGGAGCGCTTGCCCGCGCTCACCCACTGCGCGCCAAAGCGCTCCCCGAGGGCGATCATGTCCGCGAGGCAGTCGAAGAGGTACGCGCGCTTTTCGATGATGTTGCCCCACGCCGCCCAGACGACCGGGGCCGGTGAGAGCGAGAGGATGTATTCAAATGCGCGCATGTTCTCGCGGTGGAGCTCGGCGTTGCACTCCTGCTCCATGTCGTCCGGTGACGTCGCGCGCTGGGCATAGACATTGAACATGATGAAGGAGTCGAAGCCGTTGCCGAGTGCGATGCGCTGGACGCTCTGGAGCGTCGGGTCAAGCCGCTCCGGGGCGGCCGTCGAGGGGTTTATGCCGACGCAAATGAGCGGCGTCTTCCCGGTCGTGCCGAGGATGTAACGGTACTCAGTGTAGCAATTCGGCACAAAGAGCCATTTTTCGACGTCGTAATCGCCGTTCGGCTCTCGGGCCTCCCGCAGCTTTTCGGCAAAGCCGATCTCACCGAGCGTGCGGATATCTTTCGTGGGAACATGGGCCAAGGGACACACCTCCGAAGCTTTGCTCCCTGCAGTATAACACGGCGCGCAAAATCTGCAAACTCTTTTCGGTTCCGGCTGCCCGCGCGGCTTCATTTTCCTTGCCAAGTCGTCCGGCAGGGATTATACTGAGCATGAAAAAACCGCAAATACAGGAGAAAAGAGTGTGCGCTTATGAAACAGCTTCTTCAAAAGCAGGGCTTTATCTGCGATATGGACGGTGTCATCTATCACGGCAACAAAATTCTGCCCGGCGTGGCGGAATTTCTCGACTGGATGAAGCAAAACGACAAGAGCTATCTCTTCCTCACGAACTCCGGCCAGTACACGCCCCGCGAGCTGCAGCAGAAGCTCGCGCGCATGGGCCTTGAGGTCGACGAGTCGCATTTTTACACGAGCGCCCTCGCAACGGCGCACTTTCTCAACTCGCAGGCCCCCGGCTGCAGCGCCTACGTCCTCGGCGAGCACGGCATCCTCAACGCGCTCTACGACGTTGGCGTCACCTATAACGACGTGAACCCGGACTATGTCGTCGTGGGCGAGGCCAGCGGCTACAATCTCGAGACGATCACCAAGGCCATCCGCCTTGTAAACGGTGGGGCCAGACTCATCGGCACGAACTATGATCTCACCGGTCCGACCGAATTCGGCATCGCGCCCGCCTGCCGCGCGCTGCTCGCACCGATTGAGCTTGCCACCGGAAAGCAGGCCTATTATGTCGGAAAGCCCAATCCGCTCATGATGCGGACCGGACTCAAGCTCCTCGGCGTCCACTCCGAAAACGCCGCGATCATCGGCGACCGCATGGACACGGACATCATCGCCGGCATCGAATCCGGACTTGACACGGTGCTGGTGCTCTCGGGCGTCACCTCCCGCGAGGAGTGCCGCCGCTTCCCCTATCAGCCGCGCCTCATCCTCAACGGCGTGGGCGACATCCCCGCCGCCGCGGGCTGACGCGGGCGGCGGAATATCAGACAAAAAAACAGCGCCGCACAGCGCAAAAAGCGGGAGAGGCCGGTTTTTCGGTCTCTCCCGCTTTCAATTTTGCGGAATACTTATGCTGTCTTTTTGATGAGCGTGACTTCTACCGGGATGCTTGCTTCGACGGTCTCGCCCTTGGCAAGCTTCGCAGCGGTCTCAACAGCGGTTCCACCCATGAGGTCGGGCTGCTGCGCAATGGTCGCTGCCATTTTGCCGG
>JAKOSQ010000245.1 GCA_029777215.1 Bacillota bacterium | reverse complement strand
TGAGCGAGGCGACGAGCAGGCGCGGGAGCATCTGCAGCGCCATGTCCTTGAAGGCGCAGGTCGGTCCGTGCCAGAGCTCGAGAAGGCCGGTGCCGTCGTCCGTGAAGGCGGTCGGGGCGATCGCGGCGGTATCAAAATTGTCGGCGTAGGCGTCCTTCACGAAGCTGCGCAGCTCGGCGGGCGTGAATTCCTCCAGATAGAGACCCATGATTTTCACGGCGCGCTCACGGTAATCAAGTTTACATAATTCATTAATCTCGTCCATCGAAACGGACGGGATGCGCTCGGGGATGTAGAGTCCGCCGTCCGGCGCGAGGCCCTGGACGATGGCCTGGGCGGCGCTGACCTTTTTGCTGCTGTCTCTGGTGCTGAAATACTTCATGGTACTGTCCTCACTCGAATGCGTTTTCAATGTGGTTGATGCGGAGCTGCTTCGACTTTTCGCCCTCTGGGGCGTAAATTTCGATGACGTCAAAGCGCGGCTGCTTCTCCGTGGGGTTTTGCGAGAGCCACAGCAGCGCCGTTTTGCGGATGCGGTTCTGCTTCGCGGCGGTCACGAATTCGCGCGCGGCGGCGAAGCTGTCGTCTCGGCGGAGCTTGACCTCGACGAAGACGATGTAGTCCCGGCTTTCGGCGATGAGGTCGATCTCGCCGAGGCGGCAGGCATAGTTCATGCCGACGATGCGGTAATTCTTCTTTTTGAGGTAGTCCGCCGCGGCGCGCTCGCCGAAACGGCCGGTCACTTTCGTATCCATGTGCCGTCCTCCGCGAAGTATTTTTTCAGAAAAGAGCGGCGGTGGATTTCGCAGGGGCCGTATTGTTGGAGTGCCGCCTCGTGGGCCTTGGTGCCGTAGCCCTTGTGGACAGCGAAGCCGTATTCGGGGTACTTCGCGTCGAGCTCCGTCATGAGCCGGTCACGGCTGACCTTTGCGAGCACGGACGCGGCGGCGATGGAGGCGCACTTGCCGTCCCCGCCGATCACGGTGCGGGCCGGCATGCCGAGCGCGGGTGCGCGGTTGCCGTCGATGAGCGCGAGCGCCGGCTGGGGTGTGAGCTGTGCGACGGCGCGCGACATGGCGAGCAGGGTCGCGCGGAGAATGTCGAGCGTGTCGATCTCCTCGACGCTCGCGTAGGCGATACCATAGCTGATTGCTTTTTCGATGATCACGGGAAAAAGTGCCTCGCGGCGTTTCGCCGTGAGCTTTTTGGAATCGTTGAGCCCGTCGATCACGAGCCCGCACGGCAGCACCACGGCGGCGGCGCACACGGGGCCGGCCAGCGGTCCGCGTCCGGCCTCGTCCACACCGCAGACGAGGCTGTATCCCTCGGCGGCGGCAGTTTCAAATGTCCAGAGGTCGACGGCGGCCTTTTCAGCCATCGGCTTCGACCCCCTCAGGCTTTTCAAGCGAGATGTTGCCGAGCTTCGCACCGCGGAATTCGTCGAGCAGGACGGCTGACATTCGCTCGAGGTCGTATTCTCCCCTGCCGGCAAGAAAACCGCGCTTTTTCGCGGCGGTCTCGAGCATGTCAAAGCCGGTCATTTCCGGCTCTGGCTTGAATTTATATCGTTCTTCGATATTCTGCGGATAGAGCGCGCGGAGCTTCACCATGAGGTTTGCGCAGAGCGTCTCGCGGTCAAGGATCTCGTCGCGCACAGCGCCTGTGAAGGCGAGATTTTCACCGACCTGCGGATCGTCGAAGCGCGGCCAGAGGATGCCCGGCGTGTCGAGAAGCTCTAAGCCGTTTTCCAGCGTGATCCACTGCTTGCCGCGCGTGACGCCGGGCTTGTCCGAGGTCTTGGCGGCCTTGCGTTTTGCGGCCTTGTTGATGAAGGTGGACTTCCCGACGTTCGGGATGCCGAGGACCATGACGCGCAGCGGACGCGTCCCCTGCCCCTTCGCGGCGTAGGCCGCGATCCGGTCCTTTAATAGCTCGCGAACGACCTGCGGGAACTGGTTGACCCCTTTGCCGCTCTTGCAGTCCGTCTCCAGTACGGCGAGGCCCTGTGCGCGGTAATACTTGCGCCAGAGCGCGGTCACGGCGGGGTCCGCCTGATCGACGCGGTTGAGGATGACAAGGCGCGGCTTCGTGCCGGAGAGCCGGTCGATATCCGGGTTGCGGGAGGAGTAAGGGATGCGCGCGTCGATAATCTCGCAAACGGCGTCGACGAGCTTCATGTTCTCCTCAATCATGCGCTGGGCCTTGGTCATGTGGCCGGGGAACCATTGAATATTCAGTTTTTCCGTTTCGTCGGACATGCTTGCCTCGCTTTTCAAAAAGTGCCGAATTTATTGAGCGGCAGGATGCGCAGAAGCACCTTGCCCATAATGTAGCGTTTGTCGACGCAGCCGATGAGACTGCTGCGGCTGTCAGTGGAGTCGTTGCGGTTGTCGCCCATGACGAACACGCAGTTTTCGGGCACGGTGACCTTGCCGGTGAAGTCGAGCTGGTTGTTCGTCGGGGAATTGACGTACGGCTCGTCGAGCGCCTTACCGTCCACATAGACGATGCCGGCGTTGAAATCGATGTCGATGGTCTGGCCCTCAGTCGCGATCACGCGCTTGATGATCGGCTCCTTCTGGAAGGTGTCCTTGCGGAGCACGACGACGTCGCCGTACTGCGGGGTGAAAAACAGATTGGAGATGATAACGCTGTCGCGGTTTTCAAAGGTTGGGACCATCGAGGAGCCCTTGATGCCGATGATGCGC
>JAKOSQ010000244.1 GCA_029777215.1 Bacillota bacterium | reverse complement strand
AGCTCTCGCAGTATGTCGGAAATCTCCTCAGCGACGCCTGTCCGGACATTGAAGTGGACGTCCACAACCCGGAGCTCGTCGTGAGCCTCGAGGTGCGCGAAAAGGCGGCCTATGTCCACGCGAAGTCGCTGCCCGGTGCGGGCGGCCTGCCCGTCGGCGCGAACGGCCGCGCGGTGACGCTGCTCTCCGGCGGCATCGACAGCCCGGTCTCGAGCTACATGATCGCGCGCCGTGGCATCCACCTCATTCCGGTGCATTTTTTTTCCTTCCCCTATACGTCCGAACAGGCCAAGCAGAAGGTGCTCGACCTCGCAAAGCTCCTCACGGACTACTGCGGCCGCCTCACAGTTGAGATCGTGCCGTTCACGCATATTCAGGAGGAAATCCGCGCAAAATGCCCGGAGGAGTATTTCACGCTCATCATGCGCCGCTTTATGATGCGCATTGCCGAAGCGATCGCGGAGCAAAACGGCTGCGCCGCTCTCGTGACCGGCGAAGACCTCGGTCAGGTCGCCTCCCAGACGATGGAGGCCCTGCGCGTCACCGAGGCAGTCGTAGACCTGCCGGTGCTGCGTCCGCTCATCGGCATGGACAAAAAGGACATCGTAGAGATCGCGCGCAAGATCGGCACCTTCGACACCTCGATCCTGCCCTATGAGGACTGCTGCACGGTCTTCACGCCGCGCCACCCGAAAACGAAGCCGAAGCTCGAGGACGTCGAGGCCGCCGAGGCGGCGCTGGACGTCGACACACTGGTGGCGGAGGCGCTCGCGGGTGTCGAGCACGTGCGCTTCGATGTCGGCTGACCCCATCTGTACTGAAAGGACTGATCACATGGCAAAGCAGCTTCGCGCGGAAATTCTCTGCGTCGGCACCGAGATTTTGCTTGGCAACATCACAAACACGAACGCGCGCGACCTCTCGGTCTACCTCTCCGAGCTGGGCATCAACGTTTTCTATCAGACCGTCGTGGGCGACAACCCCGAACGGCTGACGGAGGCGGTCGCCCTCGCAAAGACCCGCGCCGACATCATCATCACGACCGGCGGCCTCGGCCCGACCTGCGACGACCTCACAAAGCAGGTGCTCGCAAAGGCATTCGGACTCGAGATGGTCTTCCACGAGGAGATCGCCGAGGAGATGAAGCGCTATTTCCGCGAAACGCTCGGCGTCACCACGATGACGGAGAATAACTTCCAGCAGGCAGAGCTGCCCGCGGGCTGCACCATTTTCCACAACGAGTGGGGCACCGCGCCCGGCTGCGCCTTTGAAGTTGACGGCGTGCACGTTCTCATGCTGCCCGGCCCGCCGCGCGAGTGCAACGCCATGTTCAAGGCCTGCGCCATGCCTTATCTGCGCAAGCTCTCGGACGAGATCATCGTCTCCCACAGCCTGCGCATCGTCGGCAGCGGCGAGAGCTCGGTCGAAGCAAAGCTGCGCGACATGATGAACGAGCTGACAAACCCGACCCTCGCGCCCTACGCGAAGGAGGGCGAGGTCCAGCTCCGCGTCACGGCCAAGGCCAAAACCGAGGCCGAGTGCGAGACGATGATGAAGCCCGTGCTCGACAGGGTCTGTGGCATTCTGGGCGACATCGTCTACGGTATGGACGTCGAGAGCCTCGAGGAGGTCGTCTTCAAGCTCCTGAAGGAAAAGCAGCTCACGATCGCGACGGCGGAGAGCTGCACCGGCGGCCTCATCGCCAAGCGCCTGACCGATCTGCGCGGGTCATCTGAGGTCTTTCGCGGCGGCGCTGTGACCTACGCGACGGACACCAAGACCAGTGTTCTCGGCGTGCCGGCGGCGCTCATCGCGGAGCACGGAGTTGTCAGCGGCGAAGTCGTGCGCGAGATGGCTGTCCACGCAAGGGAAGTTTTCGGCGCGGACCTCGCGGTTGCCACGACCGGCCTCGCCGGTCCGGACGGGGACGGCAAGAACCCTGTCGGCACCGTTTTTGTCGCCCTCGCGACGGACAAGGACGTCTACGTTTCGCACATCGCCTCCGGCATGGGCCGCGCCCGCGTCCGCATCCTCGGCTCGAGCTGCGCGCTCGACATGACGCGCCGTTACCTCACGGGGCTGCCCGTTGTCGTCGATTACTATAAAAAATGAGGTTTTTTCCTTGCTTTTTGCGGGAAATACGATATAATATTTATTTGTGTTTTGTATATGACCCGTCGGGCGCGGAACCCCGTGCCCGGCGGAAAATGAAGTTCAGGGGGAATTACCATGCTTACATATCCGATCGAGGTCGCCGGTCTCAAGCGCGATCTGCCCATCTGCCGTGTTTCGGACGACCTGTACATCGGCGCGTTCGTCATTTTCGGCGACGTCGAAATGACCGTCCGCTGCGCCGAGGAGCTTCTGAAAAAGGCGCCGGAATTTGATTACATCATCGCGCCCGAGTGCAAGAGCATTCCGCTGCTCTACGAGATGTCCCGCCAGAGCGGCAAGAAATACTTCCTCGCCCGCAAGGGCCCGAAGCTCTACATGTCCGGCATTTTTGAGGTGCAGGTGAAATCCATCACCACTGAGGCCGTGCAGAAGCTCGTCCTCGACACGGCGGACGCCGAAGCCATGAAAGGCAAGCGCATCCTCGTCATTGACGACGTCATCTCCACGGGCGAGTCGCTCGAGGCGATGGAGGAACTGGTGAACCGCGCGGGCGGCAACATCGTCGGCAAGATGTTCATTCTTGCCGAGGGCGACGCCGCAAAGCGCGACGACGTGACCTTCCTCGCGCCGCTCCCGCTTTTCAACGCCGACGGCAGCGTCAAGAAGTAAACATACGCAGAAAAAAACGAGCACCGAAGCTTTGCTTCGGTGCTCGTTTTCAGTCTGGCGAAAAAGCCCTGCGGGCTTTCTGCCGAGGCGATACTTCGGTGCTGCATGCGGCCGCAAAAAATATCAAGATTTATTCGCGCCGTGCGCGGCGCGAACTCTGCGAGGCTTATTTTTGCGCATATTTTTTGCGCATGGTCTTAAAAAACCGCTCCATCAACGCCTGGCACTCGTCCTCAAGTACGCCCTTGTACACCGCCGGATGGAACCCATAGTTTT
>JAKOSQ010000243.1 GCA_029777215.1 Bacillota bacterium | reverse complement strand
TTGCGGTGGCTGACCTCGTCCACGCTCGTCTGCTTGCCCTCGAGGGTCTTGTAGACGGAGAAGAAGTGCTCGATCTCGTCGAAGATGTGCTTCGGCAGCGCGTCGACGTCGCGGTAGGAGTTGTAGGTCGGGTCGGCGAAGGGGATCGCGATGATCTTCTCGTCGTTCTTGCCGCCGTCGAGCATCGTGATGACGCCGATGGGGTAGCAGCGGACGGTCACGAGCGGGTCAATCGGCTCGCTCGCGAGGACCAGCACGTCCAGCGGGTCGCCGTCGTCGGCGTAGGTGCGGGGAATGAAGCCGTAGTTCGCCGGGTAGTGGGTCGAGGTGTAGAGGATGCGGTCCATGATGAGAAGACCGGTCTCCTTGTCGAGCTCGTATTTTTTCTTACTGCCCTTTTCAATCTCGATGACTGCAATGAAGTCCTCCGGCGTGATGCGCGCCGGGCTGATGTCGTGCCAGATGTTGCTCATATTTTTCCCCTTTTTTGTGTGGTGTTTATCGGTTGCCGATGCAAATGCCCTCGACAATGTCCGCGACGTGCTCACAGCCGTCGCAGCACTTTTCAAAGTAGGCGTAGATCTCGCGCCAGACGACGACGTCGAGCGGGTCCGTGTTCGAGGTGTGCAGCGCGCGCATGGAGCGGGCGTAAAGGTCGTCGCCGAGCTCCTCGAGACGATTGATCTCGACGATGAGGCTCTCAAGCGTCTTGGATTTTTTGAAGTTCGGCATTTCCTCGACGAGCTTTTGCATTGCCTCGCAGCACTCGATGACGAGGTCTGCGAATTCGATCGCGTCCGGCCGGATGGCCTGGACGTTGCACATGTAGATGCGGATGAGGACGTCCTCCACGGCGTCCGTTACGTCGTCGAGCTGCTGGCTGAGCTCCATGATGTCGTTGCGCTCGAGCGGCGTAATGAAGGCGGTGACGAGCGCGGCGACGATCTCGTGGCGGCGGTCGTCGCCGCGGCGCTCGACCTCATGCAGCGCTTCGCGCTTTTCGTCGAGTGTGGCGACGTCGAAGTTGCCGAGCGTTTGCCGGAGCATTTTTGCCGCCTCGCAGGAGATGGCGGCGCTGTCAATGAAGTTGTCGTAGTAGAAGCGATCTGTTCGTTTGGCCATGTTCGTATCCTTTCTGAAAGAAAACGAGAATATAGATGGTTTTCAGCCGCGTCAGAGCACGGCGGCGAAGAGCTTGACCATGCCGTAGCCGATGAGGCCGCAGCCGGGGAAGGTAAGGACCCAGGTGAGGACCATTTCCTTGACGACGGAGAAGTTGACGGCGGAGAGCCGCTTTGTTGCGCCGACGCCCATGATGGCGGTGGTCTTTGTGTGGGTCGTTGAGACCGGGAGACCGAACAGGGACGAGAGCAGCAGGCAGAACGAGGCCGCGAGGTCCGCGGAAAAGCCCTGATAGCCCTCGAGCTTGACCATGTCCATGCCGACAGCTTTGATGATCTTGTAGCCGCCGATGGAGGTGCCGATCGCCATGACGAGCGAGCACATCACCATCATCCACAGGGGAATGGAAACTGTGCCGGTCGTCTCGCTGCCGTTGGCGAGGAAGACGCCGAGAATGAGGACGCCCATGAATTTTTGGCCGTCCTGCGCGCCGTGCATGAAGGCGGTCGCGCCGGCGGCGGCGATCTGCGCGCCGCGGAAAAAGCTGGTCGTTTTGCGGCGGTCGATGTCGCGGCAGATAAAGGCCACGAGCTTCGCCGCGCCGTAGCCGCTGCCGAAGCCGAGGAAGGTCGAGAGAACAAGACCGTAGATGACCTTGACCCACTCATTCCAGTTGATGCCGGAGAAGCTTCCCTGCAGGGCGATCGCCGCGCCAGAGAGGCCCGCGATGAGGGCGTGACTTTCGCTCGTCGGGATGCCGAACCACCAGGCCATGACGGCCCAGAGGATGATCGCGAACAGGGCCGCGCACAGCGCGAGTGTTGCCGTATGGGTGTCCCCGCTGAAGTCGACCATGTTTTTGATCGTCATCGCGACGGTCGCGTTGATCATAGTCATGACGAAGGTGCCGAGAAAGTTGAAGAAGGCCGCCATCAGTACGGCGGGCTGCGCCCTCATCGCGCGCGTCGCGACGCAGGTCGCGATGGCGTTGGGTGCGTCAGTCCAGCCGTTGACAAAGATGACGCCGAGCGTCAAAATGACTGTGATGAGCAGCGCGGGGCTGCCTGCGATCTGCCCAATGAACCAGCTGAAGGTCAAGCTCGATCACGCTCCTGTCCGTTTTTTTCTTTTTTTTGTCCGAAACCAGCATATCTGCCAGAACTTTAAAATAACACAAATTGCGCGAAATAGAAACAGTTTTCTGCACGAGAAGAAAACAAAATTTCGCCTTCCATGTCCGCCGCACGCAGACAGTTTGCCCAAACGCGGCGCCGCAGAGACAGAAAAGCCGAAAGGGCAGAGAGATAGCTGTCCTTTCGGCCGGATGTGACGTTTTATTCGCCGAGCGCAGCCTTGACAAAGCCGAGGAAGAGCGGATGCGCGCGGTTCGGACGGGATTTGAATTCGGGATGGTACTGCACGCCGACGAAGAAGTCGTTGCCGGGGAGTTCGACCGTCTCGACGATGCGGCCGTCCGGCGAGGTGCCGCCGATGACGAGGCCCTTTTCAATCATGAGCTCGCGGTAGTCGTTGTTAAACTCATAGCGGTGGCGGTGGCGCTCGGAGATGAGGTCGGCGTTGTAGCAGCGGCTGAGCACGGTGCCCGGCTGGATTTTGCAGGGGTACGCGCCGAGACGCATGGTGCCGCCCTTGTCGATGTCCTCGCTCTGGTCGGGCATGAAGTCGATGACCTTGTGGGGTGTGTTGCTGTCGAACTCGCCGGAGTGTGCGTCCGTAAGGCCGCAGACGTCGCGCGCGAATTCGATGACGGCGATCTGCATGCCGAGACACAGGCCGAGGTAGGGGACGTTGTTTTCACGGGCATAGCGGCAGGCCGCAATCTTGCCCTCGATGCCGCGGGAGCCGAAGCCGCCGGGCACGACGATGCCGCGCACGTCATGGAAGATCTCCGCCGCGTTTTCGTCCGTGACCGTTTCGCTGTCGACCCACTTGATGTTGACGTGGGCCTGGAGCTCAAAACCCGCATGGTGCAGGGCTTCGACGACGGAGAGGTAGGCGTCGTGCAGTCTCACATACTTGCCGACGATGGCGACGGATGTCTCCTTCGAACGGTTTTTGATGCGGTCGACCATCTCGCGCCATTCCTTCATGTCGGGTGGGTCGGTGTGGAGCTGGAGCTCGCGGCACACGACGTCCGAAAGACCGTTGCGCTCGAGCATCAGCGGAGCTTCGTAGAGGTTCGGCAGCGTCATGTTTTCGATGACGCAGTCGCTTTTGACGTTGCAGAAGAGCGCGATCTTGCGGAAGATGTCCTCCTCGAGCGGCTGGTCGCAGCGCAGAACAATGATGTTCGGCGTGATGCCCATGCCCTGCAGCTCCTTGACGGAGTGCTGGGTCGGCTTGGACTTGTGCTCGTCCGAGCCGCGCAGGAAAGGAACGAGGGTGACATGGATGAACAGGGCGTTCTCGCGGCCGACCTCGATCGCGATCTGACGGATGGCTTCGAGGAACGGCTGGGACTCGATGTCGCCGGTGGTGCCGCCGATCTCGGTGATGACGACGTCCGCGTTCGTCTTTTTGCCGCAGTTGTAGATGAATTCCTTGATCTCGTTCGTGATGTGGGGGATGACCTGTACTGTCTCGCCGAGGTACTCGCCGCGGCGCTCTTTGTTGAGGACGTTCCAGTAGACCTTGCCGGTCGTGAGGTTGGAGAACTTGTTGAGATTTTCGTCGATGAAACGCTCGTAGTGACCGAGGTCGAGATCGGTTTCCGCACCGTCCTCCGTGACATACACCTCGCCGTGCTGATAGGGGGACATGGTGCCGGGGTCGACGTTAATGTACGGGTCGAGCTTCTGGGCTGCGACCTTTAAGCCGCGCGCTTTCAGAAGCCTGCCGAGCGAGGCCGCCGTGATGCCCTTGCCGAGACCGGAAACAACGCCGCCCGTGACGAAAATATACTTGCTCATTGCTGCTTTTCTCCTCCGCCAATCTGAAAGCGGGTCATCCTTTTGCAGATACCCGCTCTCTGTTATCGTGTTATTTACCGTAAGTGTTCAGGATGGAAACGGCCACGTCGCCCTTGGGGAGACGTTGGTCCATCGCCTGTTTTTCGATGTAGTGGTGCGCCTGCTCCTCCGTCATGCCGAGAGACTCGATGAGCGCCCATTTCGCGCGGTTGACGATACGCATCTCGTTCATTTTTGCGGAGAGACTCTTATTCTTTTTATCCATGACCCGAAGTCTTACGGAAGTAGCATACACCAATTTCATGGCCGTGTAAAGAGTAGATTTGTTGAGCGGTTTCGAAACCGTCATAACGCCGAAGCTCTCCGCGCGGGCGGAGACCTCGGGGTACTGTTCTGACGGAACGATGAGCAAAACGGCGGTCGAGGACTCGGCCACAAGGTCGGCCGCGAAGTCCGCGCCGAACTCGTCCGGCAGTGGCGCGTTAACGACGACAACGTCAAATTCGTCCGCGAGCAGCGTGCGCCTGGCCTCGCCGCAGCTGCCGACGGTGACGTAGTGCGAAAATTCGCTCTTGGGCAGCAGTTCGCCGAAGAGCTCCGTGATCAGGTTTGAGGGCGAAACGACCAAAACGCCGCACTGGTTTTTGGGGTGGAGCACGTTTCGTCACTTCCTTTTTGAGATTTGCGGCGCGGTTTATTTTCCGCGCGCGGCGTACTCCTCAATGAGTTTCATGGGGAGACGTTTGGTGATAAAGGAGCTGCTTCTGGCGTCGAACGCCGCCTCCTGCAGGGAGGCCGGGAGCTTTTTGAGGCCCTTGAGCTGGGGCGCGGAGGCCGTGTAGAGGTTGAAGTCCGAACTCGGCGGCGGCGTCATGCCGCGCTTCACCCCGTCCATGCCCGCCCAGAGCAGCAGGGCGTAGGCGAGGTAGGGGTTGGCGTTTGCGTCCGGCGAGCGCAGCTCGATGCGGCGCTTTTGGGGGTCCGTCGTCGCGGGGATGCGGATGAGCTGACTGCGGTTTTCAGGCGACCAGCTCACATAGACCGGGGCCTTGCGGCTGCCGAGCCGCTGGTAGGATTGCGCGGTCGGATTTAAAAACAGAGTCGTCTCACCGATGTGGCGCAGCAAGCCCGCCATGAAGGCCGGGAAGCAGTCGCCCGCGTCCGACTCCGGGGAGAAGTTGATGTGCATGCCGCTGCCGGGCGCGCCGGGAATGGGCTTAGGGTCAAAGCTCGCGTAAAGGCCGTTGCGCGCGGCGGCGGTCTTGACGACGGTCTTGAAGGTCACGGCGTTGTCCGCGGCGACGAGCGGGTCAGCGTAGCGAAAGTCGATCTCGTTTTGACCGGGCCCCTCCTCGTGGTGTGAGGCTTCGGTCGCGATGTGCATGTCCTCGAGCGTCAGACAGATGTCACGGCGGACGTTTTCGCCCGCGTCCTCGGGGGCCATGTCCATGTAGCCCGCTGTGTCCATGGGAATATCCGTCGGCGCACCGGTCTCGTCGGTTTTGAAAAGATAAAATTCGTATTCGCTGCCGATGTTGCAGCGCAGGCCCATTTCCTTCGCGTCCGCCTCGGCGGATTTGAGGATCTGGCGGCTGTCGAGCCCGAAGGGCGTGCCGTCCGGGTAGCGGAT
>JAKOSQ010000242.1 GCA_029777215.1 Bacillota bacterium | reverse complement strand
TTTGCAATGGCGCACTTTCTCTACACCTCACTCAAGGCCCGCGGCGTCGAACTCAGCCGCGTCGCATTCGTCTACGGCAACATTGCCCCGGACTATGTTCCGGCGCTGTATGTCCGCCCGCATTTTTCCTGGACCTGCAACCACATGATTACGAAATTCGTCAAGCTCCTGTCCGAAACGCCCGTCACGGAGGACGGGGTGATCGGGCCGGAGTATTCGATGCGGCTCGGCCTCATGTGCCACTTCATCTGCGACTATTTCTGCTTTGCGCACAACTCGGATTTCTCCGGCAGCCTCCCGCAGCACATTACCTACGAGCGCGACCTCGACGAGTATCTCCGCCGGAACTGCACGCAGCTGCTCGATCTCGAGGGAAAAGAGCCGGTCGCGCCGCTCCCCGGCACGCACCTCGTTTTGCTGCACATCGCCAACTGCAAGCGCGACTATCTCCACGAAGGCTACACGATGCAAAACGACATCCGCTTTGCCTTCGACGCCTGTCTCATGACGATTCTCAGCGCGGTGGCGCTCGCGCGGCAGGTCCCCGCCTCGGTCGAGCGGGTGGATAGCATCGAGCTCTACGATCAGGCCATGTCCCTCAAGGGCTACGCCACCGGCGACAACCTCGTCTTCCGCCTGTTTTTCCTCAAAAACCACAATGTCAACATTTTCTATATGCCCGACCTCATGCCCCCGATCCGGGCATAAAAAAGGACCCGCCGTAAGGCGGGCCTTTTTTGTTCATTTTATTTAACTGTGCTGATGTGCTGGATGAGGTCGATGACCTTGTTCGAATAACCCCACTCGTTGTCATACCAGGCAATGAGCTTGACGAATTTCTCGTTGAGCATGATGCCGGCCTTGGCATCGAAGATCGAGGTGCGCGGATCGCCGAGGAAGTCGGAGGAGACGACCATCTCGTCCGTGTAGCCGACGATGCCCTTCAGCTCGCCCTCGGCTGCCTTCTTCATGGCGGCGCAGATCGCATCGTAATCCGTGGCGGTCTTGAGGTTGGCGGTGAGGTCGACGACGGAGACGTCCAGGGTCGGGACGCGCATGGACATGCCGGTGAGCTTGCCCGCGAGGTCCGGGATGACCTTGCCGACGGCCTTGGCGGCGCCGGTGGTGGAGGGGATGATGTTGCCGGAGGCAGCTCTGCCGCCGCGCCAGTCCTTAACGGACGGGCCGTCGACAGTGCGCTGGGTGGCGGTGGTGGAGTGGACAGTGGTCATAAGGCCGCTCTCGATGCCGAAGTTGTCGTGGACAACCTTGGCGAGCGGAGCGAGGCAGTTCGTGGTGCAGGAGGCGTTGGAGACGATCTTCATGTCGCTCTTGTAGGTCTTTTCGTTGACGCCCATGACGAACATCGGGGCATCCGCGGACGGAGCGGAGATGACGACCTTCTTGGCGCCGGCCTTGAGGTGGGCTTCGGCCTTTTCCATCTTGGTGAAGAGACCGGTGGACTCGACGACGAAATCGGTGTCAAGCTTGCCCCAGGGCAGCTGGGACGGGTCCTTCTCGCAGAAAACGGGGATGTCCTTGCCGTTGACGACGATGGACTTCTCGGTGTAGGAGATCGTGCCGTCAAACATGCCGTGCATCGTGTCGTACTTGAGCATATATGCCATATAATCCGGGGTGAGCATATCGTTGATGCCGACGAACTCGATATTTTCGTTCTTGAGACCTGCGCGGAATACGAGACGTCCGATTCTGCCGAAACCGTTGATGCCAACTCTAATCTTGCTCATGTTAAATTCCTCCTAAAAAATATATCTGAAAGCTGCGCTTTGGAAGCGGGACTGAATGCGCTTATTTGTCGACGCTGCGGGTGAAGGACACGCCGTCCTTGTGGAGATAGACATCGAGCGTAACGCGGTCCGCCCGAATGAGGCTCTGGGTGTATTCGTAGATCATGCCGGTTTCCGTGCGCGTGCGGCGCTGCACGGAAAAGGCGCAGGCGCCGGGGCGGCAACTCAAAAGCTCGGCTTCTTCCCTGCCAAGCGTGACGGCCTCGTAGGAGTCGACCGCCGATGAGGGGGCGATGCCGACCTCATAGAGGAGGCTGTAGAAGCTGTGGGTCTTCAAAAGCTCGCGCGTAAGCTTCGGGTAGATGTATTGCGGGTAGAACGAGGTCTCCAGGATCAGCGGCTCCTCGTCCACATTGCGGATACGGGTGAACCGGTAGACGAGCTTGTCCGCCGAGGAGAGCTCCAGCACCTTCATGATGTCCGGCGTGGGCGGCATGACCTCGAACTCGATGAGGGTCGAGGACGGCGTGAGGCCCATGGAGCTGATTTCGGAGGTGAAGGAGTAGACGTTTTCGGTCTTGCGGCGCATCTTCGGCTCCGCGACGAACGTACCCCTGCCCTGCTTGCGGACGACGAGGCCCTCGGCCTCAAGGTAGCCGATCGCCTGACGGACCGTGCTGCGGCTGATATCAAAGGTCTTGCACAACTCGGATTCGGACGGCAAAAGCTCGCCGGGCGCGAGCGTGCCGGCGGTGATGTTTCTCTTTACGATGCTCACCAGCTGCGAGTACAGCGGAATGTCGCTGTCGATCGAAAGTGAGCTGAGAAGGATCGGGTTGGTTTCCATTTTGATTGACTCCCCCTTTACCGAGCTT
>JAKOSQ010000241.1 GCA_029777215.1 Bacillota bacterium | reverse complement strand
GGCGGACGTCCTCGAAGAGCTCGAGTCGGACGCCCAGCAGAAGGTCCTCGGCAGTCTGCCGGTCGACAAGGCCGCCGACCTGCTCGAAAAGATGCCGGCGGACGAGGCGGCGGACATTCTCGAGGAAATGAGCGAGGACAAGGCCGAAAAGCTTCTGTCCGAGATGGAGCGCGAGGCCTCCGACGAGGTCCGCAAGCTCCTCGAATACGAGGACGACGAGATCGGCGCGCTGATGACGACGGACTTTCTCTCCTACGGCGAGGAGATGTCGATCGACCAGGTCCTCGCGGATCTCCGGCGGCAGAAGCCGGAGGCGAGCGAGATCTATTCCCTCAACGTCGTCGACGAGGGCGAGCACCTCATCGCCTCGGTCGCGCTGCGGGACGTCGTTGTGGCGGAGCCCGCGACGAAGCTCTCCGAGATCATGGACAGCAAGGTCATCTGCGTGCGGGATACGGACGACGTGTCCACCATCACGGAGATCATCTCAAAATACAATCTTCTCGCGGTGCCGGTCGTGGACGAGAACATGGTTCTCGTCGGCATGGTCATCATCGACGACGTCGTCTATACCCTTCTCAGATCGAGAAAACACAGTTTTTAAAAGGAGGTGCCGCGCATGGCAAAAACAAAGAAAAAAGATTTCTGGCAGCACCTCGCGCTGTTTTTCGCAATCTTCGGCCCCGGCTTCATCACCGGCAGCGTGGATAACGACGTCGGCGGCATCACAACCTACTCCGTCGCCGGCGCGACTTACGGCTACCAGCTGCTCTGGACGCTGATCCCCGCGGCGGTAGCGCTCTTCGTCGTGCAGGAAATGAACGCCCGCATGGGCGTTGTCACCGGCAAGGGCCTTGCCGACCTCATCCGCGAAAACGCGGGCGTAAAGGCGACCTGCATCATCTTTCTGTTCCTGCTGGGCGCGGATGTCATGAACACCACGACCGAGTTCGCCGGCGTCGCCGGCAGCATGCAGATCTTTGGCGTCTCGAAGTACATCTCCGTGCCGATCGCCGCGCTGCTCGTCTGGCTGCTGATCGTCAAGGGCACCTACAAGCAGGCGGAAAAAGTTTTCATCGTCTTCGGATTGTGCCTTTTCGTCTACGTCATTTCGGCGATCATGGCAAAGCCGGACTGGACCGCCGTCGGTAAGGCGATCACGCACCCGAGCATGAACACGGACTCGGCCAGCGTCTCCATGGTCATCGGCCTCATCGGCACGACCATCGCCCCGTGGATGCAGTTTTACATGCAGTCCTCGGTCATCGAAAAGGGCATCACCATCAAACACTACAAATACACGATCCTCGACGTGCTCACCGGCGTCATCGCCACCGTTGTCGTCGCGTTCTTCATCATGCTCGCCTGCGCCTCGACCCTGTATGTCGACGGCCACGGCACCGTCATCAACGACGCGAGCGACGCCGCCCGCGCGCTCGAACCGCTGGTCGGCCCCCTCGCGGGACAGGTCTTCGGCTTCGGTCTGCTCGTCGCCGCCGTCTTCTCGGCGGTCATTCTGCCGGTCGCCTGCTCGTTTTACATCTGCGAGGCCTTCGGCTTTGAGGCCGGCATCGACAAGAAGTGGGAGGACGCCCCGCAGTTTTACTGGCTGTACACGATCATCCTCATCCTCAGCGCCGGCATCATCCTGCTGCCGAACGCCCCGCTGATCGGCATTTCCCTCTGGAGTCAGCGGATCGACGGCATTTTGCTCCCGGTGGTTTTGATCTGCATGATGGTCATTATTAACAAGAAGGAAGTCATGGGAAAGCACACGAACAGCGTCTTCCAGAACGTCATCGGCTGGGCCACGATCGGCGTGCTGGTCGTGCTGTCGGGGATGCTCGTGATATCGTCGCTATAGGCGACTAAACTAAGAGGTTTCGGTTTTCCTTCGGAAAGCCGAAACCTCTTAGTTTAAAAAGTTCT